>CAIXME010000047.1 GCA_903920425.1 uncultured Pirellula sp.
AATGTTTGCCCCTTCTCTTGCTGCTCGGACGGCGGCAGCTGCACCCATGCCTCGAGCGCAACCTGTGACGATCAGAGTCTTCCCTTTGAAACGGTCGGATAGGAAGTAGTCCATAGGAGTCGGAGCAATGTCCTTAACGCCGATTCCTTTAGCTCTTACGTTGGTCTGCTGCACATTTGCAGAGGTCGTCGCTGCGGAACCTGCGGCAATAGCGACAGCTGATCCTGTTGCGATTTTGAGAATGTCTCTTCGTTCCATGTTGTCATCTCATGTTGTAAATAGATTAGTTCGGTATTAGAAACTCGCCCTAAGGAATGCCATGGTGCTAAACCATGGATCGAGATCAACTCCAACGGTGCTCTCGGCTGTCGAGCTTGGAAACGTAGCTGCGACATGCGTTTGAAGCATTACTCTAGGGGAAATAAACCATTTTAGAGTCAAGTTGGTTTCGCTGCCGAGATAACTACCACTCAGAAACGAGAATGCAGGATTTCCTCCGAGATTCGTGGTCTCGTCGGCGGAAAAGAACCAGAGCTGCGGCACCAATTCGATCTTCGGGCTCGGCCGCAATCGCATCTGGACACGATGGGTCAATAGATTGCTGTTTTGGAAAATTTTGAAATGGTTAATACCTTGAACCCAGCGTTCCCCGTTGTCTCCTGAAAGCAGAGGATCCCATCTTTCAAATCGCGCAGTGGAAGCGATATCACCTGAGAACGAAGCATACCGGTAAGAAACCGTTGGCGACCAACTCAACTTATCTGCAAATGCATAGCCTGACTCAGTAGACCAACCTAAAGCAAGCATGTCGATTTGATCGTGGCGCTGAATCGCCGCTTCTGATGCTATGAACGGACCTGCAGCGGCTGGGTGGGGCTGCCATCGCATTCGTCCATCATAGACTTGCAAACCCTCTCGGCTAAACGTATCGGTTGTGGTGAAGTACCGAAAGTTCGACGTTGGTACGTAGAGGAACATCGCACCGAGTTCTATCCCACGCGGAGTTCTCGTTTCGAAATTGACGCCAGTGATGACAGTCTTAGAGTCCACGACTGGCAACTCGTCTGGATCGAGATAGAAAGTTTCGAGCTTGGTGTTATTGTATTTTGCTTGTCCAAGGATTAGCGTATCGGCAGCCCATCTTGGGTTCGACTGCAGAGCACCTCGGTTGTCTCCATTTGAAGCCGTGTTGGCGATTAAGAATCCATCTCCAACGCCAAATCGTTGACGACCGCCAGAGGCATTGAAGATGAATCGGTCGCCCTTTTCCGAAGTCTCTCCACCAACAATCCCGACAAAGGCGTCCTCGATTCCAATATAACCGCGCGACTCGTCCGTGAACAATTCCTGTCCTATCGAACCGCTGTATATGCTGCTGAAACTCCCATAGGTATACAGGTTGTCACTAAGTGGTGTGATGCCCGATATTCCGGCATGAACAAAGCCTTCCGTCCAATTGGAGTATCCTGCGCCCGCAGGCTGACCTCTGACCAATGGATTCCCAGAAAGAAGCGGTCCAGGCTGGCCATACCAAGCATTATCATTGCCATAGTACATGGCGATTCCTTCAAGCTTGATTCTAAGAAAAGTACCATCCTTGTCATAAAGGACGGGTAGATCGCTGAATTTGCGTGTGATCAGCGCACCACGACCTTCGTCTCCAGCGGCCGCCGGTCCGAGTGTAACAAGAATAGTGACTGAGACTCCACCGGTTTGTCCAGGTGTTAGCTTGATTGTTGTTTTTACGATCTGTGATGCACGACGAACGCGAGCAAGATTGAATTCAGCTATTGTTCGAGAAAAGGTGTCACCGGGATACATCCCCAAGCCAGTTCGAACACGGTCAATGAGACGCTCATCCAATTCCGAATCCGGCGACGGGTTATCTATTTTGACATCGACACTCTCAATTCGCCCGTACTCCTCAATTCCACCTGGAGTTTGTCCGGTCGAAGATGACGAGTAGATGGCTTGGATAGCGACAACAATAAGCAGCGACGGAAACCATGCAATAACCGAAGGCAGTCCAAAGCCGTCTCTTTTTATTGCTTTGTTTTGGTTAATCATGCCGCCTCTAACTGAACTTTGCCTTGGAAGAAAATTTCGAACCCGAACGGCACCATCAGTTTTTTTCGCGAACATTTAACGTTTTTTTTCGCTGCAGTCAACAACAGTCCTTTTGCTTGCTTTTTAAGAAGATCGCTCTGAACATCAGGATGGATAGATTAAAGCAGGCTAAGTCATTGCGAAAACACCCGGGAGCTGGAAATGTGCCCAGCTGGTGTTGAGTTTTAGTGGCATAGGCTTCCAGCCTGTGATTCGTAGGATTTGTTCTTTTACCACAGGCAGGATGCCTATGCCACTTTGAGGAGCGACTAGAGGCCTGAGTACAAATCTTGATCTTACTACTCGACCAGGAAAAAGAGTCGTTCCACTGGCCGGCCAATTGCCTTGGCCAGTTTTAATGCAAGAACTGTTGAGGGAATGAAAATGCCATTCTCAACCGTATTGATCGTTTTTCGGCTGACGCCAACTTTTTCAGCCAGCTGAGCTTGCGTAAGCTGAAGCCGTTCACGCTCTTCTTTCAGACGATTGTGAAGCTGTTCAGGCACTTTTCAATGCTCGTCGCTCAAGTGTACCAAATCGTATCGCTGCAGCGCCAACGGCTGCTGATAGCATGATGCGGATTGCCATGCGGCCCGTAATGTCCTCGAAAAGACTAATGCCGTACAGAACGAATGCGCAAAGAACGATTGCCCAGAAACCCGTAACCAACGCCAACCTGCGATTTTCAATCGTGGAATCATCATTCATCATCGATCGAACAGATGGCTTTCGAAACCAGCCTCCGCCGACGGCAACCATGACGAGCAACGCAATCGCCCAGACGATCCAAGCAGCGAGTTGGATCGTAGCTGGGCGACTATCGCCGATGTCGACGTTAAGACTCGTTGCCATGCTCGTGATAAAAAG
>CAIXME010000048.1 GCA_903920425.1 uncultured Pirellula sp.
ATGAGGCGAATAGCGCTAAAAATGCTTGTTAATGACCAAGCCAAGTATATCGGCGTGGTCATCGGTGTCGCGTTCTCGACGCTTCTGATCAATCAACAGATGGGGATTTTCCTGGGCTTGCTCTCCAGAGCGGGCGCATTGATCGATGACGTTCCGGAAGCCAACATCTGGATTATGGACCCTGGTGTAAAGAATTTAGATACGGTCTTCCCGCTTCGCGATACCGAACTGAGTCGTGTTCGAGGGGTGGACGGGGTGCAATGGGCAGTACCCTATTTCAAAGCGATGGCCACGGTCCGAACGCAATCGGGGCAATTGGAGTCGGCTCTCTTAGTAGGAGCGGATGACCAATCGATGATCGGTATTCCCGCCATTTTTGTGTTAGGGTCGGCAGAAGACTTGCGCAAGCCCGACGCGGTGGCCGTCAATGAAGATGGATTTGGCAAAGTTTGGAAGGGCGAGAAAATCTCGCTTGGAAATACCGTCGAGCTGAATGATCGCCGCGCGGTTGTAGTCGCTGTTATCAAAGACTCGCCCAAGTTTACATCTTCTATCACGTTTTACACTCGGTATTCGCAAGCGCTCGCGTACACCAATAACGGCCGGAACCAGCTGTCCTTTATCCTGGCCCGCACCGCCCCCGACTATAGCGAAAAGCAAGTGACAGAGAACATCAACGCACAGACTGGACTGCTGGCGCTTTCGTCTGCTGAGTTTCGGGCCAAGGCGATACAGTACGTCATCGACAACACAGGCATTCCCATTAGTTTCGGGACGGTCATAGCGCTCGGCATCGTTGTGGGAGTCTGTGTTGTGGCACTCATGTTCAATCTCTTTGTGCTAGAAAACCTAAAGCACTTTGCCGTCTTGAAGGCTATTGGCACTAGCAATATTCGTCTGATCGGAATGGTTGCCTTGCAAGCGACAGTCGTGGGCTTGGTTGGATACGGGCTGGGGTTGGGAGTGGCCGCGATGTTCTTTGAGTTTGCCGGACGCAATCCGAACTTCGCAGGGTTCTTCCTACCATGGCAAATCGCTTTAGCTTCGGGCGGTGTCGCGGCGGCAATCATCTCCCTCGCGTCGATGGTCGCGTTGCGACGCGTTTTGTTCATTGAACCTGCCATCGTGTTTCGAGGCTAATGCTATGACACTGAGTAACAACCAAGCGAACTTGATGGCCGAGCAGCCGGTCGAGCGAACAATCGCCGTACAATGCAGTGGCGTGGTAAAGGAGTTCGGGGCAGGACAAGCTCGCATTCGGGTGCTGCGCGGAATTGATTTGGAGATCTATGCAGGGGAGACGACGTTCTTAGTCGGTCCTAGCGGATGCGGAAAAACAACACTGATCTCGGTCATTGCAGGCTTACTTCGTCCAAACGAAGGTGTCGTATCGCTCTACGGAGAGCCGACGAGTCAGATGCGAGGCAATGCGCTGGTTAACTTCCGTGCAAAAAATCTAGGCTTCGTGTTCCAGCAATTCAATCTACTGCCTGCTCTCAATGCCGCTGAGAACGCTGCGGTCCCATTGGTTGTTCAAGGTATGTCGCTTGCCAAAGCGGTACGCAAAGCAAACGAACTGCTCGATCGGCTAGAAATGGGAAAGCACAAGAACAAATATCCTAACCAGCTATCTGGTGGCCAACAGCAACGCATCGCGATTGCCAGAGCCTTGGTTCACAACCCGCGACTCGTTATTTGCGATGAGCCGACCGCATCTCTCGATGCACAAACAGGGCATGCCGTGATGGAAATGCTTCAAGAGCTAGCTAGCGCTCCGGATCGAGCCGTCATCGTGGTAACTCATGACTCACGAATCTATTCCTTTGCTGACAGAATCGCATCGATGTCCGACGGGCAAATCACGTCCGTCCAAATGAAACAAGAATCCACCCTCATGCTCGAAGGCAGGTAGACAGATGGCTGCACTATTCAAAAGAATCTTCGCTATTGGATCCGTGGGACTGGCGATTGCGATGTTGGTCTGGGGATCGTTTTTGATTCGAAAGAATTCACCCAAGACCAAAGAGGTAGATGTCCGCTTTTCACCGCCAACGCAGCCGGGAAGTCCATCGATGGCTGGCGAGAAAGTAAATCGCGTAAGCCACTCCGACGGCACTCAGCCGAGATTCATCGGAGGCATTGGGTTGATTGAGCCTGCGTGCGAAGCCATCTCGATTGGATCGCAGGTTTCTGGAATCGTCACCGAGGTGTTGGTAAAGCCTGGACAGCAAGTCAAAAGAGGTGACCGGCTCTTTGTAATCGACGAACGAGCCTCCCAAGCGAATCTCATGGTCGCAAAAGCAGATTTAGCCGCCCAGCAAGCTAAACTGCTAGAGCTTAAAGGGCAAATCGGTCCAGCCAGAGCGAGGCTCGACTCTGCACAAGCATTGGTGGACCAGTCCAAGGCCTCTCGTATCAACGCGAGACAGGAGCTGGCGAGGGCTGAGAAAGTTGCCGGTGCAGGACTCTCGCAAGAAGAAATTGAACTGCGACGGCTTAGCGTTTTATTAGCGGACTCCCGAGTCAGCGAAGCCGAGGCCAATTACCGCGACGCCCAAGGGAAACTGGATCTGCTCGACGGAAAAAACGCCGCCCCCTCGATTATGGTTCAGCAAGCGATCGTGGATCAAGCAGCGGCGAATGTATCCAAAGCAGAGATTGAACTGGCGCTGAGGACCGTGGTCGCTCCAACGGATGCGACGGTGCTGCAGGTCAAAATCCGAGTTGGAGAATTCGCGCCCGCTGCCGTGCTAACAACCCCGCTCATGATACTGGGAGTCACCAATCCATTGCATATCCGGGTCGATATCGACGAATCCGAAATCCCACGTTTTCACGAATCGGCAAAAGCATACGCATCGGTACGTGGCCGGCCAGACATCAAGGTCGAGATTCAATTCGTTCGCTCGGAACCCTACGTCATTCCCAAAAAGACCCTCAACGG
>CAIXME010000049.1 GCA_903920425.1 uncultured Pirellula sp.
CCCAGGCAAGGCTCGAACTTGCGACCTCAGCTTTAGGAAAGCCGCGCTCTATCCAACTGAGCTACTGGGACTCCAATGTTTTCATTGGTCTGATCGGAGTTCTGGAACGTCTTTCGACTTCCCAGGCCTTCTGGATCGATCTGATGTCACAGAGTATACCGATCCAGGCCGCAAGTGTCATCTTTCGCTGGTGCGATTTTTCTTATCAACGAAGGGGGGGGCCAGGTTCGACTACCGCGGATCGTTTTTCAAGACTGTCTGCTGCGCAATCGAACACTCTGGTCATTCAGGATCGTTGTCCAACTAGGAATAGTCGTTGGCTCACGCAGCGTCTGTTAGACGCGAAAATGCGATTTTGGTAGGCCCTGCTAGCGTGTAGAATTGGAGGACTGTTATTTAGACAAGCGATTTCGCCCCTGCGTGCACATCACACCGATTGGTATCGGCTGGGTGCGTCGGGTTGTGATTAAAGCAACAACGCCCTTACGCGTTTTGTTGTGATAAAAAATCAACGTTAGCGATGGGCCGGAACCAGCGGCTTGTACGTGACACGCTTTGGATTCAGACGGTTAACTCCAAGCATAGAACCGAAAATGACTACCCCCGAATCCATCGTTGCCCACCGAATGCTCGACGCGAATCTCAATAGATCGATGGAAGGGCTGCGAACCCTCGAGGACATCGCTCGATTTCAGAACCTATCGGCCTTCCAAGAGAGCTACAAAACGCTTCGACATCAGCTGAGGGCGGCAACTCTTGGTTGGGATCCCAGTGCGCTTTTGGCGAGTCGCGATGCGGGGAACGACGTCGGTCGCGAAACAAAAACAGCGGCGGAAGCTTCTCGAGTTGGCGGACTAAAGGATATCGGCGCGGCAGCCTCGCAACGCGTACAACAGTCCCTGCGAGCCTTGGAAGAAGTCGCGAAATTTCTCTATCCTGATTCCGCTTCATCCATCGAATCGATCCGGTACCGTGCATACGATTGCAACGCACAGTTTTATTTGGCCATTCAAAAGGACCAGATATTCTTGCAACAAGCCCAGCTGTATGTCTTGGCTCACTGCCAGCTAACTCTCAAGCAGTTTCAGCAACGTATTCGCGATATTAGCCAAGCGGGTGCGAGTATCATTCAGATTCGCGACAAGAAGCTCGATGCCGTCGAGCTCATTCAATTTGCGTGTGCTGCGATCGAATCTGTCGATGCTAGCACCACGCGTATCATTATCAACGATCGAGCTGACATCGCGAGAGTTACCCAGGCTTGGGGGCTGCATGTAGGTCAGTCCGACTTGACCGTTTCGCAAGCGAGACTCCTGGTGTCCCCTTCGACAGTTATCGGATTGTCCACCCACGACGTATCGCAAGTGGATCAAGCTATTCATGCAGGCGCCGATTACATCGGATGCGGTCCAACGTTTCCGTCCTCGACCAAAAATTTCGACGAGTTTGCAGGTTTGGATTTTTTGCGATCCACATCGAGTTTGTTGCAATCTAAGTCGAGTAACCTACCTGCCTTTGCAATCGGTGGCATCACGCTCGAAAATGTCGCCCAAGTTATGGAATGCGGTTTTCGACGTGTCGCGCTGAGCAACGCCATTTGGGAAGCCAGTAATCCCGCGCACGCAACGGAAAAGTTCCGCAAGGCGTTAGGGCCTCTTTCGTAGCTATGGCCAAGATCATTGAAGTCAAAGTGAAGCCCAATTCAAAGCAGTCCAAATTGGAATTGAACGAAGATGGGAGTTGGATCGCATTTGTAAGAGCCCAGCCCGTCGATGGAAAAGCAAATGCAGAGCTGATATCGCTTGTCGCAGAACAGTTCGGAATCCACAAACGCCAAGTTGCCATCAAGACAGGAACCTCAGGACGACTGAAAAGAGTCGTTTTGGACATGCCATGAGAAAGCCATCCAAATCATCCATTCCAGAGCAAATCGAGGCATGGTTGGCGGAGCTGCCAGCCGAAATGCCGCTGCAGGCAATTCCAAAGCCAGTTCAGGCGAAAGAACTGACGCAACTCCTCGCGGACAATAGGGTAGGCAGTCGTTCGATGACGGCAGCACTGTTGTGGTTGCGATTGGGAGAAATCGATTTCCCGCATCAAGTCGTTCAAGACGACCGCAGCGAGCTTGGCAGCTACCTGCATGGAGTTGTCCACCGTCTCGAAGGAGACTTTTTCAATGCAGGGTACTGGTTGCGACAGATACGGAGCAACACGATGTTCAATGCGATTGCCATGAGTATCGACGAGCAAGCGATGGCCACACCTGCTGCCCCTATTCAAGCGACTTGGCACCAAGAATTGTTGACCCCTTTTCAGCCCGGCTCATTCTTCTCGGCTTGTGAGAATCTGGTTGGTCAACGCAACCCGCCGGAGAGCGATCTGAGGTTTCTGGGGTGGTTGGGTTATGCGGAATGGCGTGCGCTGTGGATTCTTCACTAAGTCGCGAAAGCGAACAACGCCGGCATGACAAAAACAAGCTATAGTGGAGAGAACCCGCGGATGGCAATCGCGACGCTTTGCGCCTAAATTACTTGGCTATCACCCCAATACCAAAGTGCGATATGGTTTTACCAAGCTCTGGTCAACTGTTTCGAGCGGCGCTTGAAATAGAACAGCCACTTCAAATCGTCGGGGCAATTAACGCATTATCGGCAGTGCAAGCTGAGCGAGCCGGATTCAAAGCCATTTATCTATCTGGCGCTGGCGTTGCCAATGCCTCATTTGCTTTACCTGATCTTGGCATAACCAGTCTGCAAGATGTGCTGACGGACGCGGCCCGCATCATCAACGCGTGCAAACTGCCGCTTTTGGTGGATGTCGATACCGGTTGGGGGACAGACCTCACGATCGAACGAGCCGTTCGCGAGCTGGAGAGAATCGGCGTGGCGGCGATTCACATAGAAGACCAGGTGGCAGCCAAGCGTTGTGGGCATCGACCGGGTAAAGAGCTGGTAGAAACCGCGGAAATGGTCGCCCGCGTGCAAGCTGCTTGCCATGGTCGTACCGATGCAAACTTTATCATCATGGCTCGGACCGATGCTTTGCAAACCGAAGGGCTCGATGCAGCGATAGCGCGTGCCAAGTCCTATGTCAGCGCGGGGGCTGACATGATCTTCGCAGAAGCAGTTGAAAAACTGGAGGACTACCAACGCTTCACGACCGAAGTGGGAGTGCCCGTCTTGGCTAACTTGACGGAGTTTGGGAGGACTCCGGCATTTACGTTAGCGCAGTTGCGCGATGCTGGGATTCAAATGGCTCTCTATCCGCTGACGGCGTTTCGGGCCATGAACGCAGCCGCAAAAAATGCCTACGAAACGATTCGTAACTCGGGTTCGCAAGCTTCCATATTAGATCAGTTGCAAACCAGAGACGAGCTATACCGAATACTCAACTACGAGCAAGCAGAGCAACGAAACAGTCTACAAAAGCCACAAAAATGAGCCGCTTACCTCCAGGTGGATTAGAAGGAATGGTCGCAGGGCAGACTGGTCTATGCACGGTCGGTCTCGATGGTGTGGGCTTGACCTATCGCGGGTACGCCATCGAAGATTTGACTTCCTTCTCCAGTTTCGAAGAGGTGTCCTATCTTTTGCTCTACGGCAAGTTGCCTACAGTATCGGAGCTAGCCGACTACCACCGACGACTTGCTGGCGGAAGATCGATTCCTCAACGATTAAAGACAGTCCTTGAACAATTGCCCAGCGGTTCGCATCCGATGGATGTTTTGCGCACGGCATGCTCCACTCTTGGATGCCTTGAGCCTGAGGGATCGTTTGCAAACCAAGCCCCTTGTGCCGAGAGATTGTTGGCGGTCATGCCATCTGCATTGGCTTACTGGCATCACTTCCATCAATCTGGGATCCGGATAAACGAAGTTACCGATGCTAGTGGGACTGCGGAGCATCTCTTGCTGTTGCTGCATGGAAAGCCACCAACGGACCTGCATCGTCAGGCGATGGACGTCTCCTTGATGCTTTATGCAGAACACGAATTCAACGCGTCGACGTTCACTGCCAGGGTGGTTGCATCCACCCTTTCTGACATCCACTCCGCAATCACTGCCGGTATCGGTGCATTGAGAGGACCGCTCCATGGTGGAGCGAATGAAGCAGCCATGGATTTGATCGATCGTTTTTCGGATGCGGACGAAGCTGAAAAGTCTCTTTTGGAAATGCTGGCTCGCAAAGAAAAAGTCATGGGTTTCGGACACCGTGTTTACAAAGAGAATGACCCACGCTCCGATATCATCAAGAGATGGGCTAAAATGCTTTGTGATGATTGCGGTCTTACCAATTTGATTGCGATCTCGGAACGAATTGAACAAGTAATGCAACGGGAAAAGCGGTTGTTCCCAAATGTAGACTTCTATAGTGCTTCGGCCTATCGTTGTATGGGGATCGCAACCCCCATGTTCACTCCCTTGTTCGTACTGTCGCGGATCGCTGGCTGGTCAGCGCACATCTTTGAGCAGCGCGCCGATAATCGCTTGATTCGTCCGGCCGCAAACTACATTGGCCCCTCACCGCAAGCATGGTTGCCGATCGATCAGAGATGAATCAACTGTGGAGGCATTTGAGGACAGAGGAGCAATCGCCCGACCGAATCACGGTGTGGTTGGATGTTTCGAATCGATCTGTCAATGTGCTATTCGATGAAGTGTTCGATGAAGTCCTCGAGCTATTGTGCTATGCGAAGCAACGGTCGAAGCCACCAACGATTGTTTTTCGAACCGCGAAGTTAAAAGGTTTCATTGTTGGCGCCGATCTGCGGCGGATTCTGGCTTGTGAATCCGATTCACAAATCCAAGCGTTCCTGAAACACGGCCAGGACACTTTGAACGAGCTCGCATCGTATGTCGGCGATTCGATCGCAGTGCTTGATGGCGCGTGTCTCGGCGGCGGACTTGAATTCGCAATGGCTTGCAAACATAGATTGGTCGTCGATAAATCGGAGACACGCATCGGCATGCCCGAGGCGAGCATAGGATTGATGCCGGGCTGGGGAGGCACGCAGAGGCTCATTAAACTGGTGGGCATCGATCAAGGGATGCGCATGCTGTTGGATTCGAGTGTGTTGGATGCCCGGCAAGCATTCGAGTTGGGGCTAGCGGACGCGATTTGTGATTTGGATAGTGTGGAAGAAGTTCTGCGTGGTCTCACCGTGGGGGCGATCGACGGTACACGATCGCGCCTTCGCTGCAAGAACGAACCCGCCTCTCTGGACGTCCAATCCGAGTGGAAGCGATGGCTTTCAAACCACACCATGTCTTATTCGCCATCCCAACAAGCGATTCTCAAGGCTGTCGAAGTGGGGATCGGTAGGTCGCTGGAATCCGGCCTTCGCGCCGAGCGAGAACTGTTTTTCGCCTTGCTCTCTGAACCTAAAACAAGGCAAAATCTTCATAAATTTGCTACGCCAAAGAGTTAACGAAATTCCAGCTCAAGCAGTTTCTCCGCTGGTTAGATCGAACCTCAGAAGCTGTATGGCTCGATCGGGCTAGGAGGTCTGTAAGGGCCTGAAACACCCTGCATCGCTGCAAAAATCTATCCATTCGTGGACTTGGGCTTGTTAGCTCCTTTGAGGAAACAAGGCATTAAGTAGAATGGGGCGAGTTAAATAGGGACTTCTATCATTGGAACGGGCATGACAACGCGGGCACAATCGGATTCGGACGGACTACTTCGTGAGCTAATGGAAGAACGCATCTTGCTATTGGATGGCTCGATGGGTGCGTTGATATTTCAGAAAAAACTTCCCGAAGAAGCAATTCGCGGTGAACGCTTCAAAGACCATCAAGCGGACTTGTCGAAGGCCACAGACTTGTTGGTGTTAACACAGCCCGACATTATTCGCAGTATCCATGCCGAGTACTTGAACGCTGGTTCCGACATTATTGAAACCAATACGTTCAACGCGAGTTTGATCGGGATGGCGGAAACCAAGCTGTCCGACATTGCCTATGAAATGTCCAAGGCGGGGGCTGAAATCGCCCGTTCCGCAGTGGATGAGCACTTCAAACGCGATCCATCCAAGCCGCGATTTGTTGCTGGTAGCATGGGGCCGACGGCTGTTCAGCTTTCCATGAATGCGAAAGGGGATCCGGCAACGCGTCCGTTTAGCTTTGAGCAAATGGTTGCAAGCTACGAAGTCAATATTGAAGGTCTGCTCGACGGTGGGGTGGATCTGCTACTGCCTGAGACCTCCTTTGATACGCTTAATTTCAAATCCTGTTTGTTGGCGATTGAAAATGTTTTCGCACGGCGGGGGCGGCGATGGCCTGTGATGCTATCCTGCACGGTGTTTCCGGGCGGGGTGACATTGACCGGCCAGCAGCTGGAAGCGTTCTGGATTTCGGTTTCCCACTTTCCGATGCTGAGCGTCGGATTGAATTGTGGTTTGGGCGGCGACAAGATGCGGCCATACTTGGAGCGGCTCGCCAATGTGGCGGACTCTCGTATTAGTTGTTACCCCAACGCTGGACTGCCCAACGAGTTGGGTGAATTCGATGAGACACCAGCCATGATGGCCGGCTTTGTACGCGACTTTGCAAAGCAGGGGTGGGTCAATATCGTTGGTGGATGCTGTGGTAGTACTCCGGCGCACATCAAGGCAATCGGAGAAGCTATCGCTGGGGTTGCGCCACGAAAGCACCGAGAACCCAAACGAGTCACGCAATACGCCGGCAATGAGCCGTTTGTATTCCGCGAAAATAATCCGTTTGTGATGGTTGGTGAACGCACCAATGTTACCGGATCACGCAAGTTTGCGAGGCTGATCAAAGAAGGCAAGTTTGACGATGCTATTCGAGTTGCAAGAAAGCAAATCGAGGGCGGCGCCAATGTCATCGACGTCAACATGGACGAAGGGATGTTGGATGGTGCTGCGGCGATGAGCACTTTCCTGAACCTCGTTGCACACGAAGCGGAAATCGCAAAGGTTCCGCTCATGATTGACAGTTCCAAATGGGAGATCCTCGAAGTTGGTTTGCGTCACTCGCCAGGCAAGCCAATCGTTAACTCCATCAGCTTGAAAGAGGGAGAAGAAGAGTTTCTTCGCAAGGCAAAATTCATTCACCAGCACGGTGCTGCCGCTGTGGTCATGGCTTTTGACGAGCAAGGGCAAGCTGCCGACTATGAAAACAAAGTACGCATTTGCAAGCGGGCATACAAACTCCTTACAGAGAATGGCTTCCCAGCCGAAGACATCGTATTCGATCCCAATATTTTGACCGTTGGTACCGGTTTGCCCGAGCATGCGAACTACGCCGTCGATTTTATTGAAGCGGTTCGAACGATCAAAAAAGAATGTCCCGGCGCGAGAACGAGTGGCGGAGTTAGTAACGTCTCATTCTCCTTCCGCGGAAACGATACTGTACGCGAGTCGATGAATGCAGTGTTCCTATATCATGCCATCAACGCTGGCTTGGATATGGGGATCGTGAATCCAGAAATGCTGGAGGTTTACGACGAGATCGACCCTGAACTGCGAGAGCGAGTCGAGGATGTGTTGCTAAACCGCCGGCCTGACGCGACCGAGCGGCTCATCGAATTCTCTGAAACGGTCAAGGCCAAGGACAAGGCTCCCGTCAAGGTTGACGCTTGGCGTGAAGGCACTGTCGAGGAACGTCTACGCCATGCATTGCTTAAAGGCATATCAGATCATATCGATGCAGACACGGCGGAAGCTCTCGAAAAGTTCGGTCGCCCACTGAAGGTGATCGAAGGCCCGCTGATGGACGCAATGAATCTGATCGGGGATCTGTTTGGACAAGGCAAAATGTTCCTGCCGCAAGTTGTTAAATCGGCTGCGGTCATGAAAAAGAGTGTTGCGTTTCTGACTCCCTATATGGAAGCGGAAAAGGCGGCCGCCGGAGTCGGCGGCGGTCACACCAGTCGAGGCAAAGTTCTGCTCGCGACAGTTAAGGGCGACGTTCACGATATCGGCAAGAATATTGTAGGGACCGTTCTCGCGTGCAATGATTTTGAAGTGATCGACTTGGGCGTATTGGTACCATGCGAAAAAATCTTGGCTGAGGCGAAGAAGCATGGGGCTCAAGTGATCGGCTTGTCTGGATTGATCACTCCTTCGCTAGACGAGATGGTTCATGTCGCGAAAGAAATGCAGCGAGAAGGCTTCACCGTACCGCTGCTGATCGGTGGCGCTACAACCAGCGCAAAGCATACGGCGGTCAAGATTGCACAACACTATGACCACGAGGTCGTGCATGTTCTCGACGCATCGCGAAGTGTTCCCGTCGTCGAAAAGCTTGTGAATCCAGAGAGCCGAAAGGCGTACTCTGTTGAAATCAAAGAAAAGCAAAACGAAGAGCGAGCGAGTTTTGCTATGCGGCGAGATCGCAAATTGGTCGATTTTGCGGAAGCCAAGAAACGCAAGTTCAACACCGATTGGGAAAGCTACTCGCCACAACAACCTGCGTTTCTAGGGGTGCGGGATGTCGTGACGACTGTTGCCGAATTGCGTCCTTACATCGATTGGTCCCCGTTCTTCATGACGTGGGAACTCAAAGGGAAGTACCCCAAGATTTTCCAAGACCCGTTCGTTGGCGAGATTTCGAAAGAGCTTTATGAGGATGCTCAAGTAGTACTGGATCAATTTGAAAAAGACGACACGATTTCACTTCGGGGCGTCTATGGTTTCTTCCCTGCACAAAACCTAGGGGACTCGATTGTTCTTTATAGTGATGATACGCGATCCGAGGAGCTTGCTCGGTTTGAAATGTTGCGCCAGCAATGGGAACGTGTAGACCAAAAGGCCTTCCGAAGCTTGGCCGATTACATTGCACCATGCAACAATGATTACTTGGGCGCATTTGCGATCACCGCAGGTCACGGCGTTGATGATCTTGCCAAGAAGCTGCGATCGGAGATGGAAGACGGCAAGGCGATTTTGGTGCAGGCATGTGCAGACCGGTTGGCCGAGGCGTTTGCCGAGATGCTTCATGAGCGAGTGCGTCGCGAGTGGGGCGTTTGCGAGTCGTTAACCAAGGAAGATTTGATCGAGGAAAAATACTCTGGTATTCGACCGGCAGCGGGCTATCCGAGCTGTCCCGACCATACGGAAAAGAACACGCTTTGGAAATTGCTTGACGTAGAGAAGCGTGCGGGCATCTCTCTCACCGAGAGTTTTGCGATGTGGCCTGCGTCATCCGTCAGCGGGTTATACTTTTCGCACCCTGAAGCCCGCTATTTCGCCGTGGACCAGATCACTCGCGATCAAGTCGAAGATTATGCCAAGCGAAAAGGCTGGCCGGTCTCGACGGCCGAGCGATGGCTTGCTCCCAACTTGGGATACGATGCCTAAAAATGCAAGAACGCCCGACGACATGTTTTACCATGTCGCCGGGCGCTCTTAGAACCAGTGTCTGTGGTTCTACTTGCGGGGTTTCGTTGCTCGGCTTGAAGCCGAATTTTCAGGGTCAGACGGAGGCGGAGGACTCGGCTAACCAAGTGGATAGATTCTTCTCAGGTACTTGGATCTTGAGAAGCGGAGCAAATTCCTCGAACGAGGCGTCCACAGATGTCATCAATTGGAACAGATCCAAAGTTCGTCCTGCCGAGATTCGCTCGATTCCGGCTAGGAATTCGGACTCTTCATCCCACTGGGTGTCTTTGCATGTGGGCAGCAAGGATCCCAAAGCGACGCATGCTGCATCCGACCTTGGACTTGGGCCATCTAGGAGTTCGTCGAGTGCTGGGTGACGTTCGATGAGAATAGCAAATTCTTCTGGTAGTCTCCAGTTGCGGCACAGTGCGG
The DNA here is from genome assembly GCA_903920425.1 of uncultured Pirellula sp. Classification (GTDB taxonomy): domain Bacteria; phylum Planctomycetota; class Planctomycetia; order Pirellulales; family Pirellulaceae; genus JBKCUI01. The sequence goes on from CAIXME010000049.1 coordinate 9,775, forward strand.
CGGCAGCCTGAGCGTGATCCCATCCAAACATCTCTTTTTCAAGTGACGAGAGTCGCAGTTTTTCCGTTGCACGTCGTTGCACCAGTGCTTCGTATTGTTCAGGCAATGCCTTCAGCAATAGAGGGATGGCCATATCCTGTAGCAATGCCGCAGCGAACAAGTCTTCTGAGTTAGGAACCTTGAGTTCACGACCAAGGCTCCGTGCAAAAACGGCGCGTCGCAAGGAGTCTTGCCACAAGCATTTCAAATCAAAGGGCCCAAACTTCGGGTTGGGAACAAGCGAGAACACAGCGCTCCACAAGGCGAAATTTTTGATGGTTCGAACTCCAACGAGCGTCAAGGCTTGTTGGATAGAAGCGATCTCTCTAGAGAAGCCAAAATAGGACGAGTTAACAAATCGTAGAACTTGCCCCATCAATCCCGCGTCTGCTTCGATCGGCTTTGCATACTCCGCAGGCCCGTTCTTCGGATCTTGCGACAACTCGAGTAGCTTCATTGCGCTTGTCGGCAGCGCAGGCAATTGAGTATTGGCGAGAACTTCGTTCAGATCTCGTACGTTAATCTCTTTGCTCACGATAAATGACTCTTGGTTGCAGAATGAGGTAGGTCGGGTGAATTGGCGTGTTCAGTGGTATGGTTTGTAGGACCATAGTTGGGGCAGTGCAAACGTAGGTTTCAATTGGCTCGCAGGCAAATTGCATCGTCACGTTTTTAATCGAATCGACATATAGCGTGTCAGGGCATCCGCGACCTTAACGAAAAAAGCGAATACAACGTCTAGGCGAACTCTTATTAGATTTCTAAAGAAAATGCGGTTCGATAAATCTGCGCGGCATAGAGTAGCGATGTAAATGCAGGTGTTGAAACATCTCAAGTTGGGAATGCAGTACCGGCCAGACCACTGGACAATTCATGGATTTCGTACAAGTACAGAACCTCTGCAAAAGCTATCCAGATGCAGCGATGGGCGAGTTCAAGGCGTTGGACAACATCAGCTTTGTCGCGCGAGCCGGAGAGGTATTTGGTTTACTGGGACCGAATGGCGCGGGCAAGACAACTGCCCTGCGGATCTTGGCAACAATTCTCCAGCCGACTTCGGGAACCGTCCGTGTATTTAATTACGACGTGACGACACAAGCAGACTTCGTTCGGCATTCGATTGGCTTCGTATCGAACAACACGGCCATCTATGATCGAATGAGCGCTTGGGAACTCGTCGAGTATTTCGGTCGTCTATATGCGCTTCCTGACGACCGCTTGTACCCCCGTATGGAGAAAATCTTTCGCAAGCTGCAAATGGAAGAGTTTCGAGACTGCCCCGGTGTCAAAATGTCTACCGGAATGAAGCAAAAAGTATCTATTGCCCGCGCGCTGATCCATGACCCTCCCGTGCTGATCTTCGACGAAGCTTCACTGGGGCTCGACGTTATGGTTGCACGCGCACTGCAGTCCATCGTAATGGACCTGCGCGATCAAGGGAAATGCATCATCTATTCAACGCACATCATGCGTGAAGTCGAGAGACTCTGCGATCGCGTCGCCATCGTTTACAAAGGGCGTATCCTGGATACGGGCACCTTGGCCGACCTATCCGACAGACACGAGCAGACAGACTTCGAAGAGTTATTCTTTAAGCTCCTCTCTCAAGGTGATGAGCCGCGATCTCCAATGGATATCCGTCTTGATCTAGAGCGCCTCAACGCAGCCAACATCGCAGCCTTAAAGGCGGTGAACTAATGAACTGGTCTCATGTCAAACTGATTTTTCATCGTGAAGTTCGTGATCAACTTCGCGATCGACGTACGATGTTCACGATTTGCATATTGCCGCTGCTGCTGTACCCGTTGATGGGTATGGTGATGATGCAGGTCGCGCAATTCCATCGCGAACAACACGTATCGATCGCGGTTTACGGCTATGAAAACTGGCCTTCCGATCAGCCCCTCATGGATGAAGTTGTGGACCGCCAACAAATTCGCTGGAAGAAAATCCCAGCGGAATCCGAGTTGTTCGCTGGTCTCGATCCTTCGCAAATCAAATCTCCTGTCGATTCTGCGGTTTCCTCCGACCCAACGATTGCCAACTCTCAAATCGATTCGCTCACGGCAGAAAAATTGCTGAAGCAGGTAGAAGCCGACGTGATTGTATGGGTTCCAAAAGGCTATCAAGAGTCTATCACTGCCAATCCCATCGTTGTCGTCAGCAATCAGCGTTGGGAGCGTTCTCAATTAGCAATTAGATTGCTGGCAGATCGACTTGACGAATGGCATCGCAACTGGGTTCGCACCCGCTTGAGCAGTTCGGAAATCGGAACCTCCATTGTCGATCCACCTCGTATCGAACAAATCGACCTTGCTCGACCAGAAATGAAACGAGCGATTGTTTGGTCCAAAATCCTTCCGTTTGTGATGTTGGTCTGGGCATTGACGGGTGCTTTCTATCCCGCCATCGATCTCTGCGCTGGTGAGAAAGAGCGGGGAACGCTCGAAACATTGCTGTGCAGTCCCGCACGTCGCAAAGAAATCGTATGGGGGAAGCTATTGACCGTCATGTGTTTTAGCATCTGTACGGCAATGCTGAATTTGGCAAGCATGCATACGACCGCTTCCATCGTGATGTCTCGGTTTTCGAATCTCGGTGCAATCGATATGGTTTCGGCATTGGGACCGCTGCCGTTGCACTCGATGGGATGGCTGATCCTACTGGTTATCCCAATCTCGGCGATGTTTAGTGCATTGGCATTGGCGGTCGCTAGTCTGGCACGCAGTACCAAAGAGGGGCAATACTATTTGATGCCCTTGCTATTAATCGGTATGCCGTTGGTGATGCTACCGATGATACCAGGAGTGCTACTCTCGCCTGGTACCAGCATTGTACCTGTCACGGGTGCCGTGCTCATGTCTCGAGCATTGATGGATGGCGAATATGCCCACGCGCTTTTGCATCTTCCTACCGTAACAACGGTAACCATTTTGTGCTGCTTGCTCGCGGTTCGCTGGGCGATCCGTCAATTCGAAAGCGAAAACGTGATGTTCCGAGACAGCGAGCGATCCTCTATGTCGCAATGGATACGCAACGTGTGGCGACAAAGAGAAGATATACCAACTGCCAATGAGTCGATCCTGTGTGGGTTGCTCATCTTGGTTTGCCTGTTCTTTGGACGACTCTCGTTGGGTGGCATGCCCCTTTCATGGGCCAGTATCGTTCAATCCACATTTGTGATCCAACTTGGAATGATCCTAGCGCCAGCTTTGATTATGGCGACGGTTTTAACGAAGTCGGTTCGCAAGGCCATTCGGTTGCATGCGCCGCGCCCCATGGATTTGTTGATCGTGGGATGCTTGGCTTTTTGTCTCCATCCAACCTATGCGGCTTTCGCCCAAGCGGTCGGGAACGAATACAAACTTGGTGATCAGACAACATCCATGCTGATGCAGTTTGACACGATCTTGGGAACGGTGCCTGTGTGGTCCGTTATTTTGGTTCTTGCTGTTTTACCTGCCATTTGCGAGGAATTCGCGTTCCGCGGATTTTTGTTCGCTGGTCTGCAGAGAGACAACGGTCAGCTTCGAGCGATTCTGATCACGGCAGTGCTATTTGGGCTTTCGCACGGAGTACTACAGCAAACGATTACTGCATCGATCATGGGGTTGCTGCTAGGCTGGATTTCTATCCGCACCGGTGGGGTCGCCTGCACTGTCCTGTTCCACGTTTTGCATAACTCCATTTCATTGCTACTAGCAACACAATCCAGTCGAGGGACCATGCCACCGGCCTGGCTCGGTTGGGCTATGGAGTCAAATCATGGACACTTGGCGTACACGTCGATGTGGTGCACCCTTAGTGCAGGGATGGCTGCGATTTTGGTTGCCTGGCTCGCCACCCGTGCCCCTACTGTCGCTATTTCCCAACCAGCCAATTCGTTCCCTAAGAACGTTACCGGCGTGACTTCCAATAGCTAAATCAACCACGAAAAATGGGCGGTTTGGATCGAATTGACATAGGGTTCATATACACGTATTTCTACTTTGCCCCTAGACGAGCAACTCATGGCTAAGCGCCGCAACCAGAATCTCATTGACCGCGAAGTGCAGTTGGCCCTGCTTCGGCGAATGTGTTGCCAATGGCTTTTATTTGTCTTGGCAAATATTGTGGCGTTGATCGCTTGGACGGTCACAACTGAACAACCAATGCACTCCCAGTACGAAACGATGCTTTTGGTTGCACAACGACTGGCTCCCTTTGTGTTAGTTTCCTTGGCTCTTGCTCCTGTCTTTTTTTGGGACACACTTAAATTAACAAATCGATTCGCCGGACCGATTGTCCGCGTTCGACGTGCGCTTCTGCAAATCGCCGACGGCAAACAGCCTGAAGAAATGGAATTTCGGAATGGCGACTACTGGCGATCCTTGGCAAACGACTTGAATAAAGCATTTCTCTATCGCAAATCACGTACAGAGAAGCCCGCGCACGTTGGCGAGGCGGAA
>CAIXME010000050.1 GCA_903920425.1 uncultured Pirellula sp.
ATTCGGACTGCGCTTGGCTACACAGGACCAATGACGGTGGAGGTTCGTACGCAGGGGCTGAGCCAAGCAAGGCTCACCGCCGAAATAACCGACCGCAACGGGGTGGTGTTAGCAAGCGTCGACCCGTCCAGTCCTGCTGGGGTGAAACTGCTTTCATTGCCGACCACCAATTCTGCAGGAAAGTACTATCTTCATGTTCATGCATCGACGGACCCGTTTTGGTCTTCCGGCGACTACAGCATTACCATTGCGAGCCCGGCAACATTTACTGCTTCTGCGAATGATATAGCTCAATTTGCACGCAGCGCGCATCGTTGGTACTACGACAGCGAGAGGATGCGCGATGGGTTTTCATGGGTGAACACTGTTGTACCGTTGGTTCAGCCCGTAACTGACGATCGACATTCGGATGACACTGCAGGAACTAGCACCGAAATCCCAGTGGTGCTGGTAACGGACAGTCGCATTGTGCATCGTACTGTTGGCACGGTTAGTGATTTGGTTGACGTCGACTACTATCGCGTTACTTCTCCGGACGTGTTGAATGGTAGAAATGAAATGAAAGTCTCGTTGGAGTCACTAGGGCGAGCTGGGCTGGTCCCTGACGTGAGTGTTTATGACGACAAGGGGAATCTCATATCGACCGAGCTACGCGTGCATGGGTACGGTCAAACGGAATTGGTGATGACGGGAATTGCAGCAAAGCAGCATTACTTTTTGAAGCTGAACGCCGAGTCCGTTGGTGACGAATTCAAGACCGGAAGCTTCTCGTTGCACGTGACGTTTGCTGCACCATCGGAGTTGCCCGAGGTATTGGCTGTCGGGCAATTGGATACGAATAATCGCGTTGTTGAGCGAGAGTGGTATGTGGCGCGTCCACAGTTGTTCGGTTTGTCGTTGGAGGCTCTATCATCCAATACGACATCAGGTGATGAAATATGGGTTTCCATCTTTGATGCCAATCGCAATTTTGTCGCGGGGCTCGTTACCCCAATAAACGAATTGCGATCTGCACCAGGCATATTCTTGGATGCGGGAACTTACTATTTTCAAATTGCATCGCCGCCCACTGCTGTTCAGACTTCCGCGATTTCATTCCGATTTTTAGCGGAGCGATCATCGCAGCCGATCGGCCCTGTAATCGGCGCAAAGAACGTTCAGCCGCTGTTCCTTTGCCCTGGTTCGACGACCGTCTATTGCTATCCCAATTCAACTATTCCAACAACCACACCTCAACAGGTTGGTCCTCAGCCAACGGTTGCCTTGCCTGCTCCATCAACACGAACCGTGACTCCACCGCCGGACCGATGGTTTTGGTCCAATGGATTTCTGCCGACCAATCCGACAAACGCTTTGGACACCAATGGCAATGGAGTGGTCGATCCGTTGGACGTGCTTTTGATCATCAATACGATCAACCAGAATGGAATTGGACCGGTCCCGTTGCCACCCGTGTTCGTTGGCTATCTTGATTCCAACGCGAATGGTTCGGTTGACCCGCTTGATGCGTTGCTGGTCATCAATGAGCTGAATCGATAAACCGCAATGGGCCGCGGGGACAGGCTACTTTTTACCGATTCGGAGTGGGGCATTTGGTACCGTGACGACATGCTGAGAGCCGTGTAGTCGCCCGCGATTGGCTGCGTTGGGATCGTGTTGATTTCTGCTTGAGCCATGAGAGGCCGTGAGTGAGATGTCGCATTCTATTCGCAGCCAATCACGAGCAAGCGATTGTAGCGACAGTGTTCGGTTTTGAATGAGGGCGTGCTCTTTTGCATCGCTACTATCCAAGGTTTGTGCGGCTGCGGTTTGTGAATCTGCTCGAGGTAATCCTTGAACATATCCCTCCGCATAGGATGCACCACTACCTCGGGTATGTCCTCCGAATTGCAGTTGAGCTGAAGTTGCTATGGTGAGCAGTAGCTCGCGAAAAAGAGATACCGCATTGCGAACATCACCTAGTGGGCCGTAAAACCAAAATAGCGTGCGATGGGAACGAGTGGAGATAAACCATTGTGTTGAGGGGATGATATGGTCGGTAACATAGAACGCTAGTCGTTTTTCCCATTCACAGGCTTTGCGGCCATTTACAGGGCAAGCGATGCGGGTAAAGAGGACTTGATCGCAGTTGTCCTCATCCGTGATATCGTTTCGAGTGAGGTTGTTTCGCAACATCAGGCTCTGCATCATTCGGAGAGCATTGTGTTTTTCTGCTTCGGTGCTTCCGCTATTGTTTGCCGTCTTATCGAGAGCACGCAAACGGCGAAGGATTTTTTCAAACTCATCCTGCGTCAGGTCGGAAACGGAGTCGGGTTGTGCAACGGGGTTGGATGGCGAGGAAGTGACTGACTGAGGATCTGGTGTCCAGTAACAGGCTATCGCATAGTCATTGTCGTCCGCGGGGTTCCATGTGTCATGGATGACATGGTCGACGACGGTGCAGAAGTGTCCTCCGCGACCGGTCTTTTTCACGAGGTAGACGATGACGGTTCCCTTTGGAATGAATTGAGCCAAGAAGGGATGCAGCTGTGCCTGGTGTTCAGTCCATCGGTGCTCAGACAAGAATTGGGAGGCGATGTCGACGCGAACCCCGTTACGTGGCGATTTGTTGGACGCTTCCGAGAGCTGGTCGTAAACGTCCCGATAACGAATGTTGGTTGCTATCGCGATGGACCGAGCGACACAATCGCCGGTAAGTCCGACGAAACCGCATGCGGCGCGACCACCATCGTTCCAAAGATATTCCATCTGGCAGACTCAGTTTAGGGGTAAACCTGAGCCGCGGATGCGGTCGTCGCATAGAAGTTGCACACGTTTATTCGGACGCAAACCCAGGCCATTGCATTCTAGCAATTAAACCAGGCGTTGCATCCTAAAAAAGCCGATCGGTACGAACCGGCTTTTTGTAATTACGCGGGGCAACGATTAATCAGTCAAAAACCTTCATTTCGCAGCTTAGCCCACCGGCGGCGGGGACATACGCCTGGCGGGTGTAGTCCATTACCATACGGTGGCTGCTGAATCTCCAAGCGAGCGTGCTGATACTGTTCATCATCATCTTGATCCATTTGCGTGGCAGGCCATCGCGATCACGATCGTAGAAGATAGGAATGACACGTTCTTCTAGAGTTTGATAGAGGTATTCTGCGTCGCGTTTGTCGGTAAGTCGATCATCGACGTGGCTGGTGCCTTTGCCGATTGCAAACCCGTTTGCGCCGTCGTAGGCTTCTGCCCACCAGCCATCCAGGATACTGCAGTTTAGGCCGCCGTTGAGGACGGTCTTTTGGCCGCTGGTCCCGGAAGCTTCGAGTGGACGACGTGGGTTGTTAAGCCATACGTCGACACCTTGAATAAGGTGACGGCAGACGTTGATATCGTAGTCTTCAATAAAGGCAACTCGGCCTGAGAATCGGGAGTCCAATCGCAGGTTGGCGATTTCCTGGATAAACCGCTTTCCAGGTTCGTCTTTCGGGTGGGCTTTACCGGCGTAGATGATCTGGATGGGGCGGTCTGTGTTGTCGAGGAGTCTGCAGATACGATCAATATCATTGAACAGCAGGTTGGCACGTTTGTACGTTGCAAAGCGTCGTCCGAACCCGATGGTCAGAATGTTAGGGCTGAGGATGTTGCGAGCTGCTTCGACGATTTCATCGCTTTCGCCGCGACGGCGGCATTGGCGAGAAATTCGGCGTCGAACGAACGAGAGCAGGAGATTCTTGAGAGCATTGTGCGTTTCCCAAAGTTCACCTGGATCGACGGAATGGATGTTTTGCCATACATCTGGCTCACCCATTTGGCTTTTCCAGTTTGCAGGAAAATGTCGGTCGTAGAGTTGTTGCATTTGCCAAGCGAGCCAGCTCTCGATGTGAACGCCGTTGGTGATATGCCCGATAGGAATGTTTCTTTCCTCGCGGTTGGACCAAAGGTTTTTCCACATGCGTCGAGAGATGTGTCCGTGCAATTGGCTCACGGCATTTGCCGAACGAGACATTTTCAGACCGATGACGGTCATGCAGAACGTTTCGTTAGGGTCATGCGGATTGACGCGACCGAGGCTCATCAGATGGTCGGCGCTGATGCCGAGCGCATCGCGCAGAGGCCCGAGATGTTCTTCGATGATCGCTGAGTCGAAGCGGTCGTGGCCAGCAGGGACGGGTGTGTGCGTAGTGAAGATGGTTGCTTCGGCTGTTTCTCGCATTGCGTCGTCGAATGACATACCGTCATCGGCCATGCGTTCTCGCATCACTTCGAGTGGGGCAAAAGCGCTGTGACCTTCGTTGAGGTGATAGACACCCGGGTTGATTCCCAAGGCACGCAATGCTTTGACACCACCAACACCGATAACAAGTTCTTGGCGGATACGAGTTCGTTCATCACCGCCGTAAAGTCGGCTTGTGAGTTCGCGATCTTCTGGTTTGTTTCCTTCGACATTGCAATCGAGCAAAAAGAGTCGCACGCGTCCAACTTGAACTTTCCAGACTTTGGCAAGAAGTCGACCGTTGCGGGTGTCGATCGAAACCATCAGCGGAGTCCCATCGGCGGAGACTGCAGGCTCAAGAGGCAGGTCTTCTACTTTGGTTTCGTAGTATTCTTCTCGTTGGTATCCATCGCCGCTGAGGTGTTGTTTGAAGTAACCGTGGGAGTAGTAGAGTCCGATTCCGACAAGAGGGACACCGAGACCGCTGGCGCTTTTGACGTGGTCACCCGACAGGACGCCTAGACCACCGGAATAGACCGGCAATGATTCATGGAGTCCGAATTCCGCTGAGAAATAGGCAACCGGTTTTCCGCCCAGAACACCTGCATTGTTTTGGGCCCAGGTGTTTTTGCATTCGAGGTATTCTTGCAATCTGCGGAACGCGTAGTTCACGCGGCTATGCAGGACCATTTCGCCAGCTCGAATTGCCAATCGTTCAGGAGTGAATTCGCGGAGGAGGGCGATCGGATTGTGGTCCAGTTGTCGCCAACGAATCGGGTCAATATCTCTAAACAGGCTATTTACTTCAGGTTGCCAGCTCCACCACATATTGCGAGCGAGGGCCATGCACTTGTCGTAGAGAGCATCCGCATCAATCTCATTCGCGATTCCCGCGGGGCCAACATCTTGTCCGAGCGAATATTCGATCTGTGTCATGGATTGTCTCTTCTATTCACGTGCTTTCGCTTCGTGCTGGTTAAGATAAGCTGCGTGTGGACTAAGATAAAACGTTTATGCCTTTAAACGGCTATAGGTGGCATTCCCCTTGAGTTCATTCCGGTTTTCCGTGCATCAATGCCAGTATACCCGAGCCGTGTCTGTCAACGTTATAGCGGATTGGCATCGATAGTTCAAAGGTAGCATTCAAACATGGTATACTCGTGTTAAGACAGGTAGTTTCGGGGGTTTTGAGAACAAGGTGGCAGTAGTGTTGGTGGATCAAGTGCTGGAAGCGTCGGTACTCAGCAACACGGGCTATACGGCCGAGAAATGGCTGCGCGTGTTGACGGAGCGTTCGAGCCATTTACGTACGCAAGATGATTTCCCTGTGGGGAACTTGCGATTGTGTGCCGCGATTGAGAATGAGATCGGTTCGGATCGCGAGTCGCTGTTGCGATTCTATGTATGGTTAGCGAGCGGATGCTTGACGACAGCATTTGTTTTGACGCAACGCGATGCGGCTTGGAGGCGGATGGAATCGAGTTCCAACGAATATGTTCGTCGCACGCTGCTTCCGTTGGTCGCTTCTGGTGATGCGTTTGTTACCGTTGGGATCAGTCATTTAACAACAAGTCGTCGTCATTTGGCACAGCCACCCATGCGTGCGCGTCTTGATAATGGCACCTGGATCATCGATGGGTATTGCCCTTGGGTGACCGGTGGGGCTTTCGCTCGTTGGTTGGTGGTCGGAGCGGTGGTGGAGGGTGGTGACGAGGGAGATGAAATCATGGTCGCGATCCCGGCAGAGACGGAGGGTGTCTTTGTCGAGCCGGGGCTTGAGTTGATGGCGTTGACAGCCAGTTCAACCGGCGCCGTTCGCTTCGATTCGGTTAGGGTCCCGAAAGAGTTGGTGCTGCATGGGCCTGTGAAGCAGGTCATGAATGTTTCGACGGGCGGAGGTAGTGGAGCAGGAGGGTTGCAAACCTCTGCATTGGCCATTGGTTTGTCCGGCCAGGCGATTCGGTTTTTGTCTGAGGAATCGGTCAGACGCGAAGAGTTGGCTGGGGTTGTTTCGGGGTTTCAGGAGCAGTGGGACAAATTGTTCCATGAGTTGGTGGAGGCCGGCAGAACGGATTCGATCTCGGATCCAGGAGGATTTCGCAAGTCGGCGAACGATTTAGCATTGCATTCGACGCTAGCGGCGTTGGCGGCGGCAAAAGGAGCAGCGTATGTGGGTGGGCATGACGTTGGCCGATGGTGTAGGGAGGCGATGTTTTTCTTGGTTTGGAGTTGCCCGCAGAGCGTCGTTCAGTCGCACCTGTGCACTTTCGCATCCTAAGGGGGGGCTGCTTGTTGAAGTTCCGTGGCGCGGCACTATACTTTGTGGCCAGTTGGAGGGTGCGGGCGTCAATGGACGTTTCGTAGGGCCGCTCAACCGCTGTTCGTTGACAAAGCAAAGTTTTACTACATGAGTTCACAACTCTCGGTCACGCCATTGCATACATGGCACAAAGAGCATGGCGCACGGATGGCGGAGTTCGCCGGTTACGATATGCCCATCCAATACACGAGTATTGTGGCGGAGCATCAGGCAACTCGACAGGCCGCTGGAGTTTTCGATATTTCGCACATGGGCCGACTACGATTCGATGGTGGTCGCGCCGATCAATTGCTTGATCATCTCTTAACGCGGCGAGTCGTCGATATGCAGACTGGCCAAGTCCGGTATTCGTTGGTTTGCAACGAAGAAGCTGGGATACTTGATGACGTCTTGGTGAGTTGTCTTGAGAGCCCAAGTGGAAAGAACTATTTTTTGTTGGTGGTCAATGCCAGCAACCGAGCCAAAATAGTTCGTTGGTTGCAACCCCATCTCGCGGACTATCCGGACGTCGAGTTTCATGACGTCACGGACTCCACAGCGATGATTGCGGTTCAGGGGCCGAAAGCTTTGGAGATATGCAAACCTCTGCTCCCAACATCCGCATTGTCGTTGGGTTACTACAGGGCCAAGGTAACAGAGCAAATGAGCAAGCCATGCATCGTTTCTCGAACAGGGTACACCGGCGAAGATGGGCTTGAACTAATAGTCAAGGCAGAAGACGCGAATCGCGTTTGGGAAAACATCATGCTGGCTGGACGGAATTTAGGAGTTCAGGCCGTAGGTCTAGCAGCTAGAGATACGTTGCGATTAGAAGCGGGAATGCCGCTCTACGGACATGAGTTAGATGAGTCGATTGATTTGTATCAAGCAGGACTTGGGTTTGCTTGCAACTTGAAAGACAGAACCTTTATTGGTAGTGAGGTTTTGGCATTAAAATCCAAAGCAGAGTTGAAAACCAAACGAATCGGTTTGGTGCTTGAAGGTCGCCGAGCTGCAAGGCAGGGGGCCGATGTGTTGGACTCGGATGGTCGAGTCGTCGGACAAGTAACCAGCGGTAGTTTCTCTCCTACGATGGACAAGCCGATTGCGATGGCGTTTGTTGATGCTGCGGCTGCCAACCCCGAGATAGCTTTGGATGTTGATATTCGCGGGACGAAAGTGTCCGCATCGATTGTTTCGTTACCCTTCTATAAAAGAACTGAGTCAATATGAGCATTTCACCTGAGCAATTGCGTTATCTCGAGTCGCACGAATGGGCGTACGTCTCGGATCAGGCTGCGGGGGTAGTGACGATCGGGATTTCCGCGTTTGCTGTCGAGCAGCTTACTGACTTGGTTTTTATGGCCTTGCCAAAGGTGGGACAAGAAGTTTCGGCAGGAGCTGAATTTGGCGAAGTCGAAAGCGTCAAGGCGGTCAGTCCGATGTACAGTCCGGTAAGTGGGACGGTCGTCGAAGTGAATTCCGGTCTGGTAGATCGGTTAGAGAGTTTGAATGTGGATCCGTACAACGATGGTTGGATCATGAAGGTCAAAATGAGTGACTCGAGTGATTTGGCCGGCTTGTTGGACTGGGTTTCGTACAAGCATCAGTGCGATCACGCGTGATTTTGAATCGGAAAAACGATCGGGTTACCGCTATGGAACGACGTGGAGTCGTTGTGGTTGATCCTCCGCTGAGCGGGATCATCAACATGGAGAAAGACGACGCGTTGTTGGCTAACGCAACGCCGGATTCTCCGATTGTAGTTCGGTTGTATCGTTGGTCGGAGCCGACGCTTTCGCTGGGGCATTTCCAGGAGATCGAAGGGCGTTCTGAAGTTGCCGGCTTGGAAAACGCGAGCTGGGTGCGCCGTCGTACCGGCGGCGGTGCCATCCTGCATGACTTTGAGCTGACTTACAGTGTTGTCATTCCAGATGTGGGCGACAAAGTGCTAAAGGGGCACAGCGAATCGCTGTATCGTAGCGTCCATTTGACGTTGGCCGACGAATTGAGGCGGCTAGGTTGGGACGCGAATCTGTCCGAAGAATGCACCTGTTCGACCAGTCCAAATCGGAATTCCGAGCCGTTTCTTTGCTTTTCTAGACGCTCGCCTGTCGATTTACTGGTGGGGCCGTATAAGATTATGGGTAGTGCCCAAAGACGAACGTCAAAAGGGTTGCTTCAACACGGTAGTCTTCTGCTACGTCACTCTCCGTTGACGCCCGGACTGGCCGGATTGCTCGATATCGAACGCACACGCGGTGCGGATATGCGTGGAGAATCGACTCGGGTTGTCTTCGCAGGCCGCAGGGTTGCCGGTCCTGTGGAGATGACGTCCACGGATGTGCCGGCTGGTCAGAGTGTAATCGATCGTGGAGAGGAACTTTTGGCTACTGAGAGTGTTCACAGTGGACAACATGAGTCCGATTTGCATAGCCTCTCGTTTTGGGTTGAATTGTTGACTTCGGTCCTGAAACGAAGTGTAGAAACGGAAGTTCGGTGTCGCTGGGAATCCTAGCGGTGCGGGATGGATGGGTGTGTTGAAAAGTTCATGCTTGGCGATGCGGTGATAATTTGCTCGATGGTATACCGCATTGATAATGTTTCGACTATTTTAATAGGGTTCGGTTCGACGTTGAGTTGCGGATAGCAGACTCCGTTTAGCTGATCGGCCGACTAACTGTCTTGATTGGAAAAGGGGCGACGATGCAGGTTACTCTCAAAGTGCTTTCCGGGACGCATGAAGGAAAGTTGATTCACATCAAGGACGAGAAGTTTCTCATTGGGCGGAGTGAATCCTGCCAGCTGCGCCCAAAAAGTGAATCGATCAGTCGAAAGCACTGTGTGATTGTCCAAAAGGATGGGCGAGTACTTCTGTTGGACCTGAAGAGCCGCAACGGCACTTTCATCAACGAAAAGCAATTGACCCATGAAAAGGCAAAGATCCTAAAGAATGGAGATATGCTTCGTTGTGGGCAATTGGAATTCGAAGTTCTGATCGAGGTCGGAATTGCGAATTCGAAGCAACCAGAGGTTCAGTCGGTGAAAGAAGCTGCCGAGCGAATTACCGAGCAAAGCAGTTTGGATTCCCGAGAGAGCTTGGACATCAGTTCTTGGTTGGCAGAAGCGGACCAGATTGATCGCAAGGTTTCGACGACAGTCAACGATTTTGAGACTCGTCAATTGGCGATGGAAGATACGACGCGGGTTGAAGCGACTCAATTGTCGGATGCCGTCGAGAAAGAAGCCAGCGACGCCGCCGCAGAACCAACCAAGCTTCGCAGGCCAGAAAAGCGAGAGCCCATCAAGTTGCCAAAGCAAAGCAATGCTCCGACGACCAAGAACACCAAAGAGGCAGCTAACGAGACGCTGAAAAAGTATTTCGGCGGCCGGTAGTTTCGGATAAGACAAGAACGTTACTGGTCAGCCGATGCATTGGATGTTCGTCGAGTGGCGACAACATGGCGATGCGAGCGCGGACGGGATGCTTGGTTTGTCTCCGTTATCCTGCCGAGCGAATCGATGCTATGTGTTGTTTTCCGCCCGAAACGAAAGAGACGTCATGTTGCGGTCATTGTCTTTGACTTTGTTGTTGACCGTTAGCGTTTTGGTGTGCCGAACTGGGTACAGTCAGCAGTCGAATGCGAACCTGGTCGATGGGATGGTGCTGGGGCCTGGGAGTACATCTCAGAAGCAATCGCTCAACACCGACCAGGGCGTGAATTCCAAAAAGGATTACAGCGTCGGGACGATCACCGAACTGAATGACGGCTTGCGATATACCTATGTGAACAGCCTTCGCGTTCTGGAAGTAACCGTTGCGGATCCTCTCTTAAAGATTGAGTTCGACGGAAACAAGCAGCGGGCAGCGGACCGTGGGACGCAGGTTAGTACCTTGCGAGCGTTCGGAGTGCCGAGCGAAATCGAGAGGTTTGGCCGCCGGATTTACACGATCGCGTTGCCCAATGCGGGCGCAATCAATTTGGTGCAAGGTGTCACCGAGATTTCGTCGCAGTATGTCCGGATGGAATCGCTGCGAGGTGAGAAAGAGAACGACTACGTGTGGGACATGAGGCTTGCTTTGTCCAACATCGATAGCGCGACATTGCAAGCCATCTTGATTCAGAACGCGAGTCCCACTCGATCTAGTGACTGGCTGAATATCGTTAATCTTTTTTCAGATGCAAAGCGCTATTTAGAAGCGAGAGACATTCTATCCAAGGCGATAAACAAGTTTCCTGAGCTTGAGAAT
>CAIXME010000051.1 GCA_903920425.1 uncultured Pirellula sp.
AGAACGAGACTGCAGAGGTAGAAAAAGCTCGCGAAATTCTGCGAGCGGCAGGACTGCGCAGCACACCGGCACGCATCTCGGTGTTGGCCGCATTGCGTCGCGGAAACAAGCCTCAAACGCATGCCGAGCTTTCTGACCACCTCGTCCCACTTGGTTTCGATAAAGCAACCGTATTTCGCAACCTCACCGACTTGACCGATGCGGAACTCGTAACGAGGACGGAGCTTAGCGACCACGTATGGAGATTCGAAATACGTGACCCGTCGCATGATCGCAGCAGCCACCCTCACTTTGTCTGCGTTGACTGCGGGATTGTTTCCTGCATGGATGGCATCCAATTGCCTGACGACAAAATGAAAAAGACGCTCAACATTTCTCGCATCAGCGAGATTCTGGTCAAAGGGCACTGCATGACCTGCGAGCCCCAAAGCGTCTAGAAACCCAACAAACAGGGAAGGCATGAGGACGGTAGCTTATGCCTTATCGCTTGTAACCGAGAGGCTATCCTCCTCGGCAATGAAACCTGGGAATCTGTTGGCTGAGCGAAAACCGTGGTTGATTCCTGTTTGTTTCAAGGCGTCTCTAAACCACGGATAGCACGGATGACTCGGATAGTGGCCAGAGATCGGTCTGCATCGCGTCTGACATCGGGTCCGTGCCGCTCGATAGAGCAGATTTCGAATGTGATGAAGCAAGCCCAGGATCTTTCTCTAAATTGATTGTGTTACAATCGCATCGTGTAACGCAACAGCCGGACGAAATTCTTCTTTGTAGCCTGCTGCAAAAGAGATCGAACGTTGCCGAACAAAACGTTGAACCGAAGCCCCGTCAGTCCGATTCGAAATGGAAGCCGTATTGGCAGGGGATCGGGGTAACACTGGCGTTCGTGAAAGGTAGTTGGTGCCCCACTTGGCAGATTCAGTTGACGCCACATTTACGATTCAACGGGATGAGTACGTTCGTGCCATCCGTCGTCACTATCGCTCTCAACTTAAGGTTACTCGCGACATTGTTGGTGGACTTATCGCCATGTCGGTAGGTTTTTACTTGCTCCAAAAAACGGAGCAATCAGCAATCGCATGGCTTCTGATCCTATCTGGTGCAATTCTGTTGACAATGGTTGCATATGCACTGCTGATCCTGCCCGTAATGCTTTACCGCACACAACCCAAGCTGCAATCCGAGTATCGACTTCACTTTGATGACAACGGGATAGGATTCGACACCACCGACATTCGTGCGCAGTTAAACTGGAAGATGTACCACTCTTGGCTTAGCGACGAGGAGTTCTTTATACTCTATCATGGCACTCGACAACTGTCCGTTATACCGAAACGTTCCATGACGGAAGATGGATGCAAACAGCTCACGACTTTACTTAAGCGGAACATCGGTACTGGGCTCGAACAGTAACAGTGAAGGCAGCTTCGAACAATCCTCTGGCCCGAAGCGTTGCAAAGGCTACTTCCTGATGAATAGATACTAGGGCATCGGTAGCGACCCGATGAATCGTGTCGCAATATGCGATTGATAAACACAGATCAACAGGAGCGTCAGTTTGGTTGACAACTCTCTCGGCGAGGCAGACTACTACGACCCGAAGGACTATGTTGGATTCGGGAAGCGTCTTATCGTAATCTTGATTGACTCCGTTGCGATGATTCTGATTGGAATCGCACTGTGGGTGCCATTTCTTGTTTTGATCCTTGCCCAGATCATTCAGACGGACCCGAGTGGTGTATTTTGGATAACCTATTTGATCGCAATCTGGGTGTATCTTGCACCCGTAAAAAGATCGCATTTTGGAACGATCGGCTATCGAATACTTGGAATCAAGCTGGTTTCCGCGAAAGGTGGACGCCCTTCGCTAATCAACATGACCATTCGAATGTTGATGTGGATGTTTGGGCCGTTCAACTTTGTGCTCGATCTTGTTTGGCTCGGTGCGGACACAGAAAGCCAGTCCTTGCGTGACTGCTACTTGGGCACATACCTAGTAACTCGAAACGCAAACCCGATTGGGCGCGCTCCCGTTCATCTAGCCAGATACAATGCGATGGGTTTTGCGCTCGTCTATCCGCGGGTCTGTCGCCCTAAGTAAGTCGCACAACGACGTAAGGCAGCTAAGGCCTCGATCGACCGTTTCTTTTCGAGACATACCACGCAAGATTGATGAAGCGAAGCAATAGGGCAGCGAAGATAGGCACAACGAAGGAATGTAGAACACGAAGTGATCGCAATGGCGTCGGAAGGTTTGCTTCGATTGGGGACGATAGCAAAACGCTTGGACTTAGAATCTTGGTTGTTGCTTGATGAATCCTAGTTCGATTGGCTGTACCGATAATTGCTCGCTACCTTAATTGGCAAAAGTTTATCAGAGGGATAGTTCAAATGAATCGACGAGAGATGCTGGGGATTGCGGGGGCTGTATCTGCAATCACGTTAACAAATCAGACACAAACAGTCGACGCGCAAGAATCGGTGGCACAGGATACCGATCCTTGGGTTGGATCATATCTGAAGTACGCACGCTACGACTTGGGTAGACTTGGGCAGTTCGCAGAGGCACAAACCATCACGATCTCCAAGAATGGCGATGGCTACTCTCTTTCCAAGCCTTATGACGAAGCACAATTCAAAGAGATTACAAAAGGAATACTGTCGGACCGCGTAGGCGGTTTAGGAAAGATCTTTTTTGGTTCAGTGGAATACGCCGACGGAAAGAAGGATTCCATCCTGCGAGCAGAGTTCTGCTACGAGGATTTTATTCTGTACCGAAAAACGGTCGATGTGAAAGCAAGGACGTCCCAGCCTGCGGGTAAATGACCTTGATACCCCGCGGACGATTGTCGGCCACCTTTGGCCTGACAGGCCTAAATCAGCCATCTGAGCACCTCGTTTTGGGAGGACTGGCTCAGCAGCTGACTTACACGAATCTAGTAGTGAACCGTTGAGTGGTTCCCACTCCGGTCATCTGTTAAGATTAACGAGAGACAACAGCGGTGAACGGCTCGATTATCGCAGGTGTTCACTATTGTGCATCGCTACGCTAAGCACTTCTCGATCTTCCCTCGGATACTGAATTTATGCGAAACATAGCCTTATTGCTTTTTGCCGCCTCCCTCTGTGTGGGAACATGGACCAATGCTGCTGAGAAGCCAAACGTTATTGTATTTTTGTCGGACGACGTTGGTTGGGGCGAGTATGGATTTCAAGGAGGAAAAGATGTACCGACACCTAACATCGATTCCATTGCCAAAGCTGGAGTCCGATTCACCAACGGTTATGTCGCTGCAACCTACTGCAGTCCATGCCGAGCTGGACTACTAACTGGAAAATACCCCACACGATTCGGACATGAGTTCAACGGCGGAGGCCCCAATGGCAAGAACGATCAATTTGGATTGAGTGTCAAAGAAGTGACGTTCGCAGACCGCATGCGAGAACAGAAGTATGCCACCGCGTGCATTGGAAAATGGCATCTTGGAGGAGGCCCAAAATTCATCGCAACAGCGAGAGGTTTTGATGAATTCTATGGCACGGTTGCCAACACGCCCTTTTTTAACCCTCCCAATTTCATCGATACCCGCAAGTCCACCGAGATCGCGCCAGTAAAAGACGAATCGTTCT
This sequence comes from uncultured Pirellula sp., assembly GCA_903920425.1. GTDB lineage: Bacteria > Planctomycetota > Planctomycetia > Pirellulales > Pirellulaceae > JBKCUI01. The sequence goes on from CAIXME010000051.1 coordinate 3,631, forward strand.
ATACAACCGACGCGTACGCTGACCGCGCGGTCGATTGGATCGGAAAACAAAAAGGAAACCCGTTCTTTCTTTATCTGGCTTTCAACGCGCAGCACGCACCGCTCCAGGCACCCAAAAAATACTTAGACCGCTTTCCAAACATCAAAAACAATAAGAGACAAATCTTTGCTGCCATGATGAGCTCGATGGATGACGCAGTCGGCCGAGTGCTCGATAAAGTTCGCGAACAAGGACAAGAAGAGAATACGCTTGTTTTCTTCCTCAGCGATAACGGAGGTCCAACAGCTCAAACGACCTCAAGCAACGGGCCATTGCGAGGCTTCAAATCCACAACTTCTGAAGGAGGAACGAGAGTCCCGTTTTGTGCGATGTGGAAGGGTAAAATACCTGCAGGGGTAACGTTCGATTTCCCGATTCAAAACCTGGATATCATGCCGACTGCCATCGCCGCAGCCGGTGGCAAACTCGATCCCGAATGGTCGCTGGATGGCGTCGACTTGATGCCCTATCTCAAGGGTGAAAACAAAAGTAGGCCACACGAATCCCTCTATTGGCGTTTTGGAGAACAATGGGCAATTCGGAAAGGCGACATGAAATTAGTCGCATCGCGCATCGATGGAAACAAACCTCGACTCATCGACCTATCAAAAGATTTGGCAGAAGCGAACGATCTATCTGCTCAAATGCCGGATAAGGTCAAGGAACTGGAAGCAGATTGGAAAGCCTGGAGTTCCCAACAAGCCAAACCAACTTGGTTGCCTGCAGAATCTCCAAAGCAAAACAAGAATAACGCAGGCACCCAAGACCAATAGAAGGGTCCGAGATTTTGGCGTCTCAAATCGGGGGCCAAAATGATTAACGGTTTCTTCACGCGCTTAGGGATAGTGCGCGTTTTGGGCAGACGAATAATGGCAAGTGGTTTGCCTGCGCAATTCGATGCGAGGGCAACGGAAGATTCATCTCGCCTCCGTTCTTATCATGCTGCTCCCTTTCGTTTGTTTTCAACAGCCATTTGTTCGTTACATTGCGAGTGTCGTGATCCTCATCGCAGTATCTGCAACTGGCCAAGCGCAGACATATTCTTTAGTGATTGGCGTTGATGGTTTGGGCCCGTACGGCCTGCAAGCGGCATCGACACCCAATTTAGACAAGCTCATGAGCGGGACATGGGCGGGAGTTGGGTCGGCCTACCGAGGAGCTGTGGCAAACCATGCTTATGCTGGCGGTGTGCTTGGAACCGCGACGCAGCAAGCGACGTTAAGTGGCCCGGGCTGGAGTTCGATTCACACAGGCGTATGGAATAATCTACATGGAGTCACCGACAACAGTTTTTCAGGTAGCCGTTACACCGAACGCCCGAGTTACCTCAAGATATTGGAGTCGCAAGTTCCGGGAATTCATACCGCGGGAATATCGTCCTGGAACCCAATCAATAACAATTTGTTTGCACCTGACGGCGTGAATCCAAATTTAGATTTCCGCTTGGGGACCAACGAAAATGATGTTCAGTCGACGGCGGCTGCGGTCTCGCAGATTGCAAGACTCTCCAACTCTAATCGAGGCGCTATTTTTGTTCACTTGGACGATGTGGATATCGCAGGACACACCACAGGGGCATACAGCTCCAACTACTTGACCAACATAAACGACGTCGATTCGCAAGTCGGCTCGATGCTCAATGCAATCAAGAGCAGAGCTAATTTTGCGAACGAGAATTGGCAGGTGGTGGTCGTGGCGGATCACGGACACTTAAGCGGAGGAGGGCATGGCGGTCAGACTCAGATGGAACGGACCATCCCAATTATTGTGAGCAGTCAGAATACGCAGCAAGGATTGATTACGGCCGACAGACGTCAACCATCGATGGTTGACATCCCCGCCACAGTATTCAACCATTTCGGAGTTTCCGCACCCGCTGGCCAATCTGGACAGGCGCTTGGCCAATCCGTTGTAGGGCCATCCAATGTCGCTTCGCTCTCGAACGGGCTAGTGTCACATCTCGCTTTTGATGGCAACACGCTAGGTTCACCTGGAACAAGCGGCGGTACAGTCGTAGGGAACGTGCAGTTTACTGATGGCAGGTTTGGTCAATCGGTTACCGTTGCACAGTACGGTGGTGGCATTGTCCGATTGAACCAAGACCTAGGAGCCTTGTTCAGCACCAATCGCGATTTCGCGATGTCGATGTGGATGAAATACGAGAGTTTCACCGGCGACCCGGCATTTTTCAGCAACAAGAACTGGAATAGTGGCAACAACACGGGAATCAATTTGGCTCTTCAAAATCTAGGCGGTGGCTCGTTGGATCTGAACACCAAAACCGATTCCGCCGCTCGACAAGACATCGAACCCTTTGGGGGACTTTCGGCTGGCGAATGGCAGAACCTAGTGTTTAACGTCGATCGCGACGGGACATCGTTACTATACGTGAACGGCGCATTGTTCGGTGAAATCGCTCTTACATCAGCAGGGAGCTTCGACGGTGCATTCAATTGGACGTTTCTAAATGATGGAACTGGAGCTTACTCCCAGGGATCCATTACAGGATTGAAGATGGATGAATTCGGAGCGTGGAATCGCAAACTGACTTTGGACGAGATCTCCTATCTCTCCCAAAATTCAATCCAGTCAGTACCTGAACCAAGCGTTGGGCTGTTGATGATGGCCGCTTCAGGAGCCGGCGTGTGGTGGCGATCTCGATCCAGTCGCAGAAGCCGACCAAAAGCAAAGTAAATCTTCGCTAACCTCCTTCGGGGTGCTGCGCGAGCCGACCAGTTGCGCTGATCACAACTCGAAGCGTAAGCGAGGCCCCCACGAGTGCTTACATGCATGGATCAAGAAATCTCACACAGAGATAACAAGCAACAGAGACTACAAAAATCTATTTTGCTTTCAACTCTTCTCCTCGCGTCTGTGTCTCTGTGTGGAAAATTGAGCTTGAACACAAAGATCACAACCCGAAGCGTTAGTTTTGAAGTTGCGCTATTTGTATTCAGGGCTGAAGGCCCGACACAGCCTCTGCCGGTGCCGTGAGGCGCCGTGAGGCACCGGACCGCCAGTTTCTAGGGTTTCAGGCCCGATGGGCCGACACACTTTACTCATGTATCGCCCCTTCAGGGCTTGCTTCTCTATTGGACTTCGAACCGTGGCTTATCAGCCACGGCATTGGATGTGCCGGCCCTTCAGGCCTAGTCAGCGCAACTTCAAAAAGCGTTAGCGAGGGGCCCAAAATCCCTCGCTTACGCTTCGGGTTGTGATAGTTACGTTGCCTGGAGGCAAGCTCACTAAATCAACAAACCCCTGCACGCAAGATTGTGATGGTGAGGACTACGTGCAATAACCCAACCAAAACTTCAGTTCCGAGAGACACCGCGTTGCACGCACTCAACATCACCAGCTCAAAATCCCAAAACGGGCCGCATTGGCTACTCGACGAAGGCAAGCGTTGTTCATGCCCAAACTAGTTCACAGTCCACTGAGCGCATACTCCACAGAGCCGCGATACAGCTTTGCATCGATCAATCGTCATCGTTACCGATTTGGATAACGCATGAAATCAAATAATGATCCGAGAACCGCTTCTTGTAGTCTTTGATTTCATCATCTGTACCGTTCTTGGTTCGATGAATGGTCTGCTTCGCTCCTTCGAACTCAGCTTGTTTTTGTGGCACAAAGATCCGATCGAACGGAGCACTTGAATACCCTTGCCCCCAAGCGGCCGTAGTTCCCTGGTCGTCCTGGTTCAAATCTTTAAAACCTGCGTCGATGAGCACTTGAGCCGCGTCATCGTCGGGTGCCAAAAAATTCATATCTCCGAGGATGACGATGTCCTCATCCTTGAGGGCGTTTTTCAATGACGAAAAGTGACCAGTGAGCGCTTTCGCTTCAGCCAATCGTTGCTTCTTGGTGAAGTCCTTGTCATCCGGCTTCGCATCGTTGCGGTTGGATTTTAAGTGGACGGGGATGAATACCACGTCGGTTTTTCCTTCGCCAAACGAAAGTTTCACCGCCGTTGCTCGGCGTTCCCAAAACTTATTTCCATACGTCTCGTTCGATCCCACGGGAACCGAGAATGGCTGACCAACGAGTTTGGCTTTGTCGGTTCTCCAAGCTAGGCCGGTGTGCTGCCCCCGAACGATAAAGTCTTCGGTGTCTGCGGGATAGTCAGCCTTGTCGAATAGTACATATTGCCAATCCTGGCCGTGTTTCGACTTAAGCTCGTCGAAAATCTTCTGTAGAGGTTTGCTGGTCCAAGGTGCAGTTTTGTTGTCGACACCGATCTCTTCGAGGGAGAGAACGTCGACTTTGCTCTCGGATATGTAGTTTGCCAGATCGACCGGGTTTTGCTCAACGTCCTTTCCTGGTCTGCCTCGTTTGTCAGGAAAACCCAACCACTCGATATTCCAGGCTCCGATTCGCACCTCTTCAGCTTGAACGGAGTTATTCGAGAAAAACGAGGCCAGAGTCGCAAACACCGCAAACGCGTATTTCATTTTAGTTTCCTATGGTTTTACGGGCCAACGTCGCAAACGGAATGTGCCCGTCAGCCCGTCAATTGAATCTCTGAGTTCCATTCTAACAAGCCGATTTTGCGGGTCTATTTGGGCTTTTCAAGCACGCTGCGTTTACTTGCCCTTCTGCTATAACTAACCGTTGGGTGCTTTTGCTGCAAAAGTCAGCTTTGGGAGGCACCCAACACTACCTTTTTCATTGTCTTTAGACTCGCAGAGAAGTTTGCAGATTTCATGACGAATCGTCGCATAGTGATTATTGGCGCTGGGCCTGGAGGGCTAACTTCTGCTTTGCAGCTAGCGTACGGCGGGGCAGATGTAACGGTTCTCGAGTCCCGTCCCCAGGTTGGAGGACGCTGCTCGAGCATTTACGCCGATGGCTTTCGGTTTGACACGGGTCCAACGTTCTATCTTTACCCAAGGATTTTGAGGGAGATTTTCCAATCGATTGGCCGCGACATCGATGTGGAGATCCCGATGAAACGCTTGGATCCCCAATATCGCGTCTCCTTTGGTGCTGGCGGTCATTTGGATTGCACGAACAACATGGCGGAAATGGAACGCCAAATCGCCGAACTTTCGCCAAAAGACGTCGGGGCTCTCCAGCGGTACCTGGACCACAATCGCGTCAAGTTAGCCAAATTCCGCCCCATCTTGGAGTCTCCGTTCAATAGTATGTTGGACCTGCTGAGACCATCTCTCCTTGGAGCGGCCACCTTGGTCAAGCCATGGAAAACGCTCGGCCAAGAGCTGCAGAGTTACTTTCAAGACCCTCGCTTGGTCATCGCATTTTCGTTCCAAGCCAAATACCTTGGAATGTCCCCGTTCAAATGCCCAAGCTTGTTCTCCATACTGTCGTTTTTGGAGTACGAATACGGCGTGTTTCATCCGATTGGTGGATGCGGCCAAGTGAGCGAAAAGATGGCCGACGTCGCGACCGAGTTGGGCTGCAAGATCAAAACCAACGAACCGGTAGAGCGTCTCGAGTTCGATGGCAAACGGGTCAAAGCAGTCCACACCGCCCAAGGCCGGTACGAAGCGGACGCGATCGTGATCAACGCGGACTTTGCCCATGCCATGCAAAAATTGGTACCGGATAACCTGCGGTCGCGATGGTCTAACGCCAAAATTGAAAAGAAGCGATTCTCGTGCTCCACATTTATGATGTACCTGGGCATTCGAGGCCGATACGACAACCTCAAGCACCATACGATCCACATCTCCAAGGACTACGATCGCAACCTTCGACAAATCGAAGACGAAAAAGTGCTACCGGACGATCCTTCGATCTACGTCCAAAACCCTTGCATCACCGACTCCACTTTGGCCCCCGAAGGCAAAAGCACGCTCTACGTGCTCGTGCCAGTCCCTCAACTGAGTGAAAACACACCATGGGATGCCAAGCAAACGGCCGAGTTTCGTGAGCTGACGTTCAAGCGTTTGGCAGATATCGGCTTGGGTGATCTAAAGGAAAGGATCGAGTATGAACAAATTGTTACACCGGCGAACTGGCGTGACGATTTCTCGGTATACCGAGGCGCCACGTTCAACCTAGCCCACAACCTTGGTCAAATGCTTCACCTGCGGCCGCACAATAAATTCGAAGAACTCGACGGCGTCTATCTCGTCGGTGGCGGTACTCATCCTGGCAGCGGCCTACCTGTGATCTACGAGTCGACTCGCATCACTTGCAAACAACTGCTACCCAATCTTGGATTGTCGGCTCAATTCATCAATAACATGTCGCCCAACACTAAAACTGCCGAGTCGCTCACATAGTGTCCGGCAATCGAGATGGAACACCACTGAAATGACCTCCTTTTACGATTTTTCAGCAACGCTCATCGATGGTCAGCCTATGCAGCTGAGCCAATGGAAAGGCTCGGTGGTGCTGGTCGTGAACGTTGCAAGCAAATGCGTTTTCACTGGTCAATACACCGCGCTCCAATCTCTGCATGACCAGTATCGCGATCAACGTTTTACGGTATTGGGCTTTCCGTGCAATCAGTTCGGCTCCCAGGAACCCAAAAGCAACGCTGAGATCCAGTCCTTCTGCTCATTGACCTACAACGTCAGCTTTCCCATGTTCGCCAAGATCGATGTCAACGGCGACAAAACTCTGCCTTTGTATGCTTTCCTGAAATCACAAGCCAAGGGCTGGTTCGGCAGCGAGGCGATCAAATGGAATTTCACCAAATTCCTTGTTGGCCGTCAGGGCAACGTTTTGAATCGCTTTTCCCCGTCGGCTTCTCCATCTAGCTTGAAAAAAGCGATCGAGCGAGCACTCTCGGAGCCGAGCTAAACCTCAAGTGCCTCGAAGTGCTCGAATGCATCCAACACCGTCGATTCACGCATGTGTTTCGGTTTGCAAATCGATACGGCAGGCAATGGACCGCCGACGATGGTTACCTGCGTTGGCCACCAATCGGTATGAGCGAGGATCCGTTTGGATCCACGAGTGATTTTTGGATTGCAAAGAACGAACGAAGCAAATAGTTCGGGGACTCGCCTCGTTTGTGGACGATGCGAAAGGAGCTCTTGGTTATCTGAATTTCGCCTGTGATTCCTTCGATGGCCAGCGTGCAAAGCGTACATTCTGGATCGTACTCGATAACGATGCGATCATCCTCGAGTGACTCTACGGTATCGATCAGCATCTGCACATCGAGGTTTTCTTTGTTCGAAAACTCGACGGAATCAAAGGCATTGGTAAAAACGTTAGCGAACTTATCCGAGAATACTTGTTCTGGCTCTCTGATGGAATCAACACAACGCCGCCAGATGACGAACGCGGGGTTGCTGGGATCGATTTCAACACTGATCGAGTAGTTGAAAAAGGGAGTCGTAATGGTCCCTGTGCCGTCCCCTTGGTCCGTCACGCTGATATCGGCCCTTTTGAATTTGAATGCTTGTTTCAACGCGGCAAAAACGGATTGAATGTCCTCGCTTAGCTCCACTCGAGACAACTGGACAATAAATGCTTGCGAAGAATGATTAGCCCGATCCGGAATCGCGTTACCTTTCTTGAATCCGCTAAGGCCTTTCACGGGAGTCGTTCGATGCGCGAAAAAGGTGACACAGTTCGCAAGGTCGGAAATGGGATTGGACGACTTGTTTCGCAAACGGATCAACTCAGATAGATCTGCAACAACGAAAGCCTCTGTGTTGCATCCGTACAGACAAGGAGTCTGCATCGATTTGCCACTGAAGTGGGTTATCAATGTCTGCGGAATCGACTTAGCCAAATACTGCTGCAATGACGCACCGAGTAAACAAGGATCGATTCGACTCTCGGTGAGCGTTTTGCCATCGAACGCTTCTAACAAATGGTGCATCCAAATCCCTTGCTTCCACTTGCGACTCACGTGTGCATTTTCGCCCGAGTCGCAGGAAGTGAAGCAAATGGCACGCGAGCTTTTCGAGAAATACTGCTCCAATTCCAATGCGGATCTCGATTCGAACGGATCGACCATTCTTTCCTCAAGCTTCATCGGAACCTCTCCCGCATCAATCATCAAAACGATATTTTGAGAATCGGAATCGTCGAATTGTCGGAACAACCACTGCATTGGAATAGCGGTGTTTTCAATATCACTCGTATCGGTATCGACGCAAACAAGATAGTTTTGGTCTCGTTTCGAAATCATGTGCCCCGCAACGTAAACGAGGATTTGATCCTCTTCGATACAGGACTTGATTGCGCGTCGAACTTTGGACTCGATAGCCGTTTTGGTCGCCTGATCATTGACGAGGAGCAGCTGGTCGCCTGGATCGTAACCAATCTTGCCGAGCGACTCCGAAAGCGCAATCGCATTGGTATCTGCATACGGAACAGACACAATTTTCTTGTCCGAGTACTTTTCGACAGCGATCAGAATGGCAAGTTTCACAGCGGCGAACCCAGGGAGAGTTTCAATGGAATAGGTGCAGTATATCGTTATTCCTTTTCTGCGCTCGCAATTCCAAACTGGACACCCCAACGGTCTGGAGGCAAAACCGGCTGTCCAAAATACAAATATCTCCCACGTCAGAGAATCGTTACGTTAAGTTGCGTAATTCCAGCATTTTAGAGGGATTGACGTTCAAATCGGGGCATCGTTGCGATTGAAAAATTGGTAAACGGGGCTACCATTGACTTGTTCTTTGAATGGAAAGTGCCAATCCAGGTTTGGCACCAACCTCCCGCCTTCCACCAAATTCCTTGGGGTTTGTCTCTCGATGAAAAAATTTACCGTCTATGCCTTCGCGGCTTTTTCCGGAATCAGCTTCTTCGCAGCGGATTCAGTCCACGCCCAAAAATGGGCCGATTTGACGATGACCGTTTTGCTCGATGGTCAGGCTCCAGAACCTAAAGTGCTTGAGATGAAAGCCGATCCAAAGTGCGGAACGGACAAGCAGTACTCGGACGATTTGGTGGTTGACCCAAAGACAAAGGCAATTGCAAACATTGTCTTTATGATCGACACCAAAAAGACCAAATTGGAACCAAGCCAAATCCATCCAGACCTCAAGAATGTGCCTTCGACCAAACCTATTTTGGATAACGTGAAGTGCAAATTTTCACCTCACCTTTTGGCGGTTCGCGCCGGCCAAACCATCACCGTAAAGAACTCGGACGACGCGTCGCACAACGCCAAGTTTAGCTTCTTTGAAAACACCGAAGTCAATCCCATGATCCAATCGGGATCGTCCAAGGATGTCGAAACCACCAAAGAAGAAAAAGCTCCGACCAAGGTTGATTGCAACATCCACCCATGGATGAACGCCTACGTTATCGTCACGAACCATCCCTACGTTGGAATCAGCGGTACAGACGGCAAGATCAAAATCGAAAAGCTCCCTGCAGGCGTAGAAATCGACTTCAAGTTGTGGCACGAGTCCCAAGACAAGTCCATTGAAGAAGTTTCTATCGGCGGGAAAAAAGAAACCTGGAAGAAGGGTTCGGTCAAATTGACACTCAAGGAAGGTGCCAACGATCTCGGTACTTTGCTAATCAAACCCGACCGCTTCAAGTCCAAGTAAGCCGGTTGTCTTAATCCAGTCTCTTTGCACTGGCAGACATTGCGGTTCAACTGCTAGATTGTAGAGATCACCTTTGATCTCTACAACTTTACGCGGGGAACCGATGTCCAAATCTCTATCACCTACCGAACAAGACTACGCCAATTCAGGGTGGTTGCAAGCATTGATGGGGGTGAACGATCCGATCATTCAGCAGGCTCGTCTGGATGCCAAAAAGCACCTAGATTGGATCGACTGCGTTTGTAGCTTGACTACCATTCGCGAAAAAGTGGACACACTACAAGCTTCGATAGACTCGCTCTGGAGCTACGGAGTTGCCAACGACCTGAAATGGCTGCTGACAGCGATTCCAAGCGCTCAGTCCACATGGATCTTGGATAGCACAGACGATTTTACCATCGAGCAAAACACCCCTCCTGTCATCGAGGATGCAAAATCCTGGGCAGATGCGATGGGAATTCGAGATTGGACAACGCAGGTCACCATGCGCATTCTCAGTGGCGACTTTGTGAGCTGGCAAAGTCGCGTTGCTCGCCAAGGTAAAAACGCACCAGTGGGCTTTACCATGGAATCCTCAGGTAAATCCATGCTGGAATTGAAGACAACAGCCGCATGGACGGCGAACAATTGGGTGGATGGCAGTTGGTGCTTTTCTATCGACGGACAGTCGACCATGGTAAAGACCATTGAGGAACCCATCGTAGTCGCGAGGCCCGCTTGGAGCGAGATCGAGGAAACCGCATTGCTCACGTTGCAATCCGCCGACGACCGGTACACCACACAACGAAAAAAATCATCAGGTAGTGCAATCCCTCAAGGAGATTGGTCTCTTTGGTGCGAATCCATTCCAAGCCTCGAACCGATCCACCTAGCGGTTCTGGATGGACAACAAATGAAATTCTCTTCTACATTCCAAGGCATCTGGGCCACGGTATGGCCAATTATCTACTGTCGCCGAAAGCGATTGAAGAGAGGCGCCTGCGGCCTTGTTGATGTCCGCAAAAAACTCGATTGCTGCTTTCAAGCCGATCCGAAACTAGTCACATGGTTGCTCGTATTCGGCGAACTGCTTTGCCAAATGCAAGCAGGAGATGGGCTCGGTATCGCGGCTAAATTCAAGACCTAAAAGTCGTTCACAGAACCAGGACGAACATGCGCCGGCATTGCCGGCACATCGTTGCTTGATCAATGATCGAACTGGGATACAGACAAGCACTAAGATGTGGGCAAGACAATTACTTGCCCACCGTTTCTTTTACGGCTTGGCGGTGATGACAACCGTTGATTCTTTGCCACCGCTCAATTCGATCTTTATCGTTTTGGACGTTTCCTTTTCGCTTCCGGGATTCGGTCGACCATGCACCAAATAGGTACCTGGCGGCACATCATGATAGCGAAGCGTGTTGTCGGGCCCTAACGAACTGGACGCCCCCCATGTTCCCAGTTTTTCCTGGGCAGCGGATTCTACCTGAACCACATAATCTCCATCCTTTCGACCTCCTTCGAACTCCACCTGAATGATGAGCGATGCCGATTTCGTCATAGGGATTTCCATACCACTACCTGGGATCTGGATTGCAGCGGGAACTCCTAAACGGCAATAGCCATCGCGATGGACTCGCAAACGTCCCGATGCCCCCGAAGCAGCCGCGATGGAAAATTTCCCGTCCTTATCGGTCTTGCACTCAAGAGCATCAGGACATTCGTAAATCCCTAGCATTGGCAGTGCAACATCGCGAAGACTAACGTCCACTTCCGACAGTGGCCGATCAAGCTCATCTTTCACGACACCGGTGATTAGCCCGATCTTGGCTAGTTGAGTATTGGATTCGTCCCAGCCTGGCTCGCTCTCTTTGGAAATGTAAGTGATGATACGAGGCGCGTATCCCGGTGCCCTGGCGACCACGCGGCACCCTTGCGCACCAATGTTCTTACAAGTCCATTTGCCATCCCCGTCGGTCTTCGTCTCGGAAACCAATTGGTAGTCATATCCTCCGGTCGCTTTGGGATGGCTCGACTCCAACATGATCGTCCCAGCAACTGGGCGTCCCGTGCCAAACTCAGTTATCCTTCCTTCCAAAACTCGGCCATCTTGAATCGTAAAGCCTCGGGATTGCAATCGCTTGTCGACAACCTCAATCCCCTTGGGCACGATGACATCTTTCCAATCAATGGAACCACCAGCATAGAAACGCATTTCAGGTACGGGAGACTCTTCCGAGTCGCCGTGCCGGAACGCCGATAACGCAACGGGCATTTTCTTTTGCCGCTGCCAACTCTCCGTTTGCCAGATGGTAAACTCCCAATCCATCTCGACCGATGGAGCACCCTGGTGTTCTCTATTCGGATCGAGCCAAAAACTCCTTCCGACACCATCTAGCACGACCAATCTCTTTTTTACAGCGTCAATCTTTTGAAACGCTTCTAGCGATTGATTCAATGCTTCCGCGTTGCCTTGACACTCACAATGCCACTGTCCACCGCCCAGAGGAGGACCCTCCCACCAAGCGATACGGTTGACGACGTTAAAGACTTTTTCTGATCCGGCAGGCCATCCTGGATCCGGCACCGGTCGATTTCCTTTGTCGCCGCGAATCATCGCATTCCCGACGGAAGCGTAGAAAAAGATCGCAATAAAAAAAACGGTTCGGCCAATCGTCGAGAACATTTTTATTCCCCCATCGTTGGTGATGTCTACTTGTCAAAGCGCCACACCACAGAGACGACGGCAATCAAAATCAGTTCCCGAAACGCAAAGGACCAGCAACTCGATGGCACGATGGCAATGTTACTTGTCCCGCTTGAGTTGCTCCGCCATTTCGAGAAACTTGGCTTCATCTTCTGGAGTCAGTTTAGGATATTGCAAGTCCAACGATTCCAAATGGGCAGCGATGATGTCGGCAACGGCAGCTCGAGCATACCATTTGTCGTCAGCCGGAATAATGTACCACGGAGCCGACTTGGTGCTGGTCGCTTCCAAGACATCATTGTTGGCTTTCTGATAATCATCCCATAGCCCTCGCTCCACCAGATCGCGTTCGTTGAATTTCCAACGCTTTTCCGGTTTGGTCAATCGTTCCAGCAGCCTCTCTTTTTGTTCATCGCGAGAGATGTTCAAGAAAAACTTAAGCACGCTCGTCCCACTTTTCACCAGCGTTTGCTCAAACACACGGATCTCTTCGTAGCGTTGTTTCCACAAGTCACCGAGGCTCTTGTATGGCGGGAGATTCTGTGGCTTTAAGAACTCCGGATGAACACGAACCACGACGACTTCTTCGTAATACGATCTATTGAAGATGGAGATCATTCCGCGCGGAGGC
>CAIXME010000052.1 GCA_903920425.1 uncultured Pirellula sp.
ACCTTCCAACACACCACTGGAATTATGACTACCACGGTAGCGGACCACACAGCAGACCACAGCCATGACGACCATCATGATCATCCGTCATGGCTAGCCCACCACTTCGATGACGCAGAGCAGCAGTTCGATGCTGGCAAGCTGGGAATGTGGTTGTTCCTTGTGACTGAAGTGCTTTTCTTCAGTGGTATGTTTTGCGCTTACGCGCTTTACCGTAACCGCAACCCTGAAGTGTTCGAGTTCTGTTCTACTTTCTTGAACGAAAAACTCGGCGCAATCAACACGGGTGTGTTGCTGTTCAGTTCATTGACGATGGCGTGGGCCGTTCGTGCTTCCCAGTTAAAGCAAACCAAGTTGCTGATCGGCATGTTGGGGGCGACTCTGGGCTGTGCAGCGATCTTCCTCGGTGTCAAAGCTGTTGAGTACACACACAAGTGGGGCCTGGGATTGTTCCCTGGGAAGTACTTCGTTTCCCAAATGGAACATCCTGTTCATACGGAAAACAACTATCTTTGGAACGTGTGCATCGCGCCCATGGTTCTATTGATCGCATTTGCTTTGTACTATTTCTACAGTTTGATCGTTGCGAGCAAGTTCCATCAGCGAATTGCTGGCCCGCTGACGATCGCTGCGTTGTGCTTCTTTGGAGGTGTCGGACTCGGAACATTCCTGGAATCCGAAGAACATGCATCACATGACAGCGTAGCTGCACACGAATCGAATACCCATTCTGATCACGCGGATCATGAAGGCCACAAAGCCAACGAACCAGCTGAGCACTCAACCGCCGACGCAGACTCGGCTACAACTGGGTTGAATTTGGTTTCGGTAGACCCGCCACAAAGCCACGACGTCGCGATTACACCTCAAGAATTGGCTACGCCCTCTCCTCAAGTTAATCAGCGCGGAATGGCTGGGTTGTTCTTCAGTATCTATTACTGCATGACCGGTGTGCACGCGTTCCACATCATCGGTGGAATGGCCGTTATCGCTTGGTTGATTGTGAAGGCTTCGAGAGAAGAGTTTCATTCCCAGTATTTCGGTCCTGTTGATAACGTAGGTCTTTACTGGCACTTGGTGGACTTTATTTGGATCTACTTGTTCCCACTACTATATTTGATCACGTAGTACGGTTCGGGAATATTCCGCATCCACTTTGTTACCTGCATTGAAATCAATCAATTAACTCCATACTCAATATTATGTCAGCTCCAATTGCACACCACGTAGATGATACCCATAGCCATAGTCACGGAGATGGCCATGGACATGCTGGCGAGTTCTCGCACCCGATGCCGATTTGGATGCTGTTGACTGTGTTCGTTGCGTTGTTGGTGTTGACCGTTCTCACCGTGTACCAGTCCACGTTTGACTTGGGGAACATGGAAATCTGGTTGTCGCTCACTATTGCGACTGTGAAAGCAGGGCTTGTTATCGCCTTTTTCATGCACTTGATTTGGGACAAGCCACTGAACGCGATCATCATTCTTTCGAGCTTGATCTTCGTCGCTCTATTTCTTGGGTTTACCATGATGGACGCCGATGGGTATCGCGAGAACCTGATCATTGCTCCAACTCTTGATGATTCGCAAACTCCCGCGAGCAATGTAGCGACGAGCAAGTAATCGATATTCGCTCATGATTTCTATTGAATTCAACGGTCAATCCAGAGAGGTCAGCGACGCTTGTACGATCGCTGATTTGTTGCGAGAGTCGCAAGTGGAGAGCCGATTTTGTGCGGTTGAGTTGAATTTGGAGATCGTACCTAAGGATCGATATGCCGACCAACGGCTGCAGCCTGGCGACCAAATCGAGGTGGTAACGTTAGTGGGTGGTGGTTGAAATGAGTAGCATTTCGACACCGGGATCGGAATCGACTGGACAGGCTGAACCTCGTCTGAAAATCGGTAGTCATTCACTGGCTAGCCGTCTGATTGTCGGAACGGGCAAATACGACACTTTGCAACTCATGAAGGAGTCGCTGGAGGCGAGCGGTACCGATTGTGTGACCGTCGCGGTTCGTCGCGAAAAGCTATACGATCGCGAAGGCAAGAATTTGCTCGACTACATCGATTTGCAGCGGTACACGCTGCTGCCCAATACGGCGGGTTGTTACAATGCCACGGATGCCGTTCGAGTTGCTAGGCTCGGGCGCGAGATTTTGCGATCGTTGGAGAACCCGGGTGCTGACTGGGTCAAGTTAGAAGTGCTTGGCGACTCCAAGACTTTATTGCCAGACCCGTTGGCTACGTTGGAAGCCTGCAAGCGTTTGGTCGACGATGGGTTTCAGGTGTTGTGCTATACAAGCGATGACCCAATCATGGCCGTACGACTCAAGGCGGCTGGAGCGGCGAGCGTGATGCCTGCGGGCTCACCAATCGGAAGCGGCCAAGGCATTTTGAACCCCAACAATCTGCGAATCATCTTAGAGTATCTAAAAAGTGATGATCCCAATTATCCTGTGATTGTGGATGCCGGTGTTGGAACTGCGAGCGACGTGTCGATTGCGTTCGAACTCGGGGCCGACGGGGTATTATTGAACACCGCCATCGCACATGCGAGAGACCCCGTTTCGATGGCTTCTGCAATGAAACACGCAACGATGGCAGGCCGACTCGCTTACCGATCGGGGCGAATACCACGTAGACTATATGCCACCGCGAGTAGCCCTGAAGAGGGATTGATTACCTCTCGCCCATGGTAGTTTTGATAGCCTCATAAGAACCTAGAGACGGATGTGACCTGTGATGACAGAGCAGCAGTACGATGTTGTCGTAATTGGTACGGGCCCCGGCGGAGAAGGCGCAGCGATGCAGGCTGCAAAAGGGGGCAAGCGAGTAGCCGTCATCGAAGCGTACGAGAGGATCGGTGGCGGATGTACTCACTGGGGAACGATTCCTAGCAAAGCGCTTCGGTTCTCCATCTACAGTGTAATGGAAGCGATGAACAACCCGATCATTCGTGAGTTGGGAGTGCATCTCAATCCGACGTTTGCCCAGTTGCGAGCCAGCAGTAAATCGATCATTGCCAAGCAAGTTTCGATGCGGCAGACGTTTTACGAACGTAACAACGTGCCCGTGATTCATGGCAAAGCCCGATTCATTGACGCGAATACGCTCGAGACTGACTCGGAAACGAGAATTCGCGGAACGCACATTGTTATCGCAACAGGTTCTCGTCCATTTCGTCCGGCTGGAGTTGATTTTTCGCACCCACGCGTGTTCGATAGCGACACGATTTTGGAGCTCAATTCCAAGCCGCAATCGATCGCGATTTACGGTGCTGGGGTGATCGGCTGTGAATACGCATCCATGTTTCGAAATCTCGGGATCAAAGTCAATTTGGTCAACACACGCAGCAAGCTGCTTGAGTTTCTCGATGACGAGATCATTGACGCGTTGAGTTATCAGATGCGAGACTCGGGGGTCGTGCTACGCCATAATGAGACTTTTTCCAAGATTGAGCCTCACGATGATGGCGTCGTCTTGTTTTTGGAAAGTGGCAAGCAAGTCAAAACGGACATTCTGTTGTGGGCGAACGGCCGATCTGGCAACACCGATGAGCTCAATCTGGATGCCATTGGAGTGCAGGCGAACAATCGCGGTTTGATCCAAGTCAACGACCAGTTTCAAACGTTGTGTCCCAATGTCTACGCCGTCGGTGATGTCATTGGGTTTCCTTCCCTAGCAAGTGCTGCATACATGCAGGGGCGAGCTGCTGCTCAGCACATTGAGGGAGTCAAGAGCGTGATGAAGCTGACCGACATCCCGAACGGGATTTATACCAGTCCAGAGATTAGTTCGATTGGAAAGTCGGAGCGCGAGTTGACGGAAGCCAAAGTCCCGTACGAGGTCGGTCATTCGCAATTCAAGAGTTTAGCGCGAGCACAGATCACTGGTCGGGCGATTGGGATGTTGAAGCTCCTCTTCCACCGTGAAACGCTCGAGATATTGGGGGTTCATTGTTTTGGTCCAAATGCTTCGGAGATCGTGCATATTGGACAGGCAATCATGAAGCAGCCACCGCCGCTCAACACGCTCGAGTACTTTATCAACACGACTTTCAACTATCCTACGATGGCTGAGGCGTATCGAGTCGCCGCACTGAACGGTTACAATCGATTGTTCTAACGGTTGGTCGCTAGAATTGTGCGGAGCGAATCACTCGAACTGACTCGACGGATTCGCAAAGTTTTTCAATATCGATCGGGCTGTCGATGTATGCCAGTCCGAGGCTTTCAACCTGTTGCGTTGTCAGTTGAGACATCAAATAGATGCTTCGGCGGTTTTTGATCGAATGGATCACGGCAGCAGCAAACGCATCTTCAAGATCGCTTTTGAGAAGTGATCGTTCGAGTTTTTCATCTTCTTCGTCATCGCCAAGTTGCTGTATGCCTTGTGTCATGTTTTTGATGTCGGTGCATACGACGATGCTGCCTTCTGTTTTGAGTTGCAGATCAGCGTGTGCAGCAGCTCTTGCAACGTTCATCCACGATTGTTGAGTCCAGTCCCCTTCGACAAAGGCGATAACAAGGTCGTAGGTTTCCGAGGTCAGGAAATCCTCAGCGTGGACCATTGCGCATGCTTGTTTGAAGATGTGGTCGGGAGCGCCGGCTAGGATGGTGCCAATCGAGCCATCTTGCGAAGGGACGACGGCCAGGGCGAACTGCACGCCCATCAGCCATCCTGCTTCGTGACTTAATTTTTCCTGGAGATGCATATGTTTTTCATTGTCATCTAGCCATGCGAGGTTCCAACGATGTTGGGTCGCTGCGTCTGCGAAACCAGGGGACATGCCATACTTGTCGCTGGCGCTGGGAGACTCAGGCGTGCGAATGCAATAGACCGGCAGAACGACCTCTGCTTCAAATAAATCGCGTTGGATATAGATAGCGTCTGCAGATTCGCTCGCTGCGATATAGCCGTGCGCTTCTCGGTTGGCTGGTTCATGCTTGACCACCCGAACCTCGTCAAAAGAATGGTCTTTGAGTTCGGAAAGCAATCGCTCTCGCCATTCTTGATTGTCGGAACCCAGGACAATTGCAATCATCTCCTGCCTTGTGCCGTGATCCACGAGATAGCGAACAAGTGCGCAGGCGATCGAGTTGGCTTCGGGGACACCGTCTTCGATTGCGATCGCGATATGATCGTCATCCAACAGAGCTAGCGGCAGTGGCGGGAATTCAATTGGCTCGTCGAGTATCTTGTTGATTAAGGTTTGGATTGGGATTTCCGTCGCGGTCGTGCCCACGCTCGCTTCTTGGACGGATTCCGGCAATAGGAGGCTTAGTTTACGTGTGCCGATTCGGGGTTCAAAACACTTGGTTCGGTTCATTTTTTCGCAGCCTTGGCGCGGTAGAGTTCAGCATGACGAGCGACCATTGTATGGACGGAATGCTGTTTTTGAATGTGCATTTGGGCATTGGTGCCCAAGCGTTTTCGGTATTCCGAGTCGTTGAGCAAAAGGTTCGTTGTGCGTGTGAGTTGATCGATTTCACCAAGCGGGTAGAGTACCCCCGTTTCACCTGACTGTATCAATTCGCGATTGCCGGGAATATCCGACGCAACGACAGCAACACCAGCCTGCATCGCCTCCAGGATGACGTTCGATTGCCCCTCGTAGAGGCTGCCGTTCCAAAGCAACTCGCAGTGGGGTAGCAAATCGGAAATGTCGGTTCGCTGACCAACTAAGTGGACGTTTGTTGCGCCTTTGATATTGTCCCGGTACTCTTCGAGACGTTGCCGTTCTGGACCTTCGCCAATGATTACGTACGCGATATCTTCTCGCATGATCCGAAGCAGTTCTGCTGCCCAGATTAGATCCTTGTAACCTTTTTGAGGCCATAGCCTTCCTACGGAGAGAATAACCTTCTTGTCGGTCGTCAGCCCCAAGCGGCTCAAGAACTCCGCGCGATCGATTTTAGTCGGGCTCAAGGGCTCGATCCCATTGGGGATGAGGTTGAAATGCTCTTTGGCGATACCGTGCTGAGCATAAAAGTCGATCGTGCCTTGGCTATTTGCGGTAATGCCATGCGTTCGACTAGCTAGTAACTTGTCGATCCAGAACTGCATGCCGTTTTTCCACGGGTCGACCGACCGTTCGGAGCCCAGGATAATCGGGATTCCCGCCGATAGTGCAGCGGAGCGTCCGTAGGCGTTGGCCGCGAACAGCCAGCTGTGCACAATGTCCGGCTTGATTCGGGAGAGTAGTTGTCGCAGTCGCCACCATGCAAACGGGTCTAGTTTGAGACGCTTGTTGATGTGATGGACCTGGATTCCAGCGTCCAGAAGTTCCGATTCCCATGGGCCGGTATGAGTCAATACGACAACGACCGGTTCGATGCCTTCCTGGTTTAGTCCTTTCGCGAGAAGAGCGATTTGCTTTTCGGCGCCTCCTCTATCGAGTGTAGGAATAATCAAGCAAACACGCAGTTTCATGCCGTACGTTCATTGTTGGAGTCGCGAAACATTGCCATCCATTGTTGGATTTGCGCATCGCCTGAATGAGTTCGGATAAGGAATTGGCGAAGCGTATGGGCCATTGTTAACCAAAGTTCGCGATTGGTTAACCAACTATTCAGTTTCGATGCCAGCGATTCCTCTGAGGCATACAGTTGGAAATAGTTGGATTCTGGGAGCCAACTACGACAATCCTGTTGTTCTGCAATCATCATCGGGACGCCAGCCATCGCAATCAATGGCAGCGTGTATTGTAAGGTTTCTTTTGGATTGGAGGCGATCACCAAATCTGCGATTCGAATAAGTTCAGAAAAGTCGTCAAAACCATCAAAAAGAAGGATTTCTCTGTGCCAACCACGCGATTTGATCAGGTCGTAGATCGTGCTGGTCGAGATGCCTGAGCCGACAATCCACATTCGAATCATGACCCCCATGTCGAGTAAATCACATACCGACTGGACTGCGGTCTTCAATGATTTGAGTTCAGCGTGTCCCAAATGCAAAACAATGTGGGTTCTGCTCGGTACAACAAAATCGCTACATGTTTCAAAAAGGGCGTTGGACGCGGCCGCGCGAAGTTCGTCGGATCGGGTGATTCGTTCCGAAGCAACATCCTCCATTCGGACGATCTGCGATTCGCTGATACCTTGGGAGACTAAAATACGATGGGCATAGGGCGTGGTGCAAACAATGCGAAAGCAACGTCTACACGAGTCTGCCATGGCTAGTTGGCTGATCTTTTGGCTATTGGCCAATCCAATGCCGGAGTCGTCTGGCGAAAACCTCGCGATTACAGGCAAATTCCATTTGGATGATTTGCTTTGCAACGTCGCGAGCAGACCGTCCGCTCGATCCACCAAGATACAATCGTAGTTGGCCTTCTCTCGGCCAATCCAGTTCACGACGTTCTTTTGAAAATGGACCTCGTTCCAATTGCTCGAGGGCGCAGGTAGCAGACGGTGGATCGGCACTTCGCGGCATTGCGCATACTCTGGCCACGAAGGATGCCACCTGCCCGTGAGTACCGATACTTCGACGCCAGCTCGTTTCAGTGCGGCACAAAAATAGAGAAGACGCATGCAGGCGTCGTCGGTGAACGGCCAAAAGCGTCTTGCAACTAACAATACCTTTGGAGCATGCATTATTTCGTCGCCAGCTTAGGTGGCAACGTGATTCTTAAGATCGGATTCTTCGAGAACGCCCACGTAGGGAAGGTTTCGATATAGATCTTCGTAGTCGAGTCCGTAGCCTACTACAAACTCATTGGGAATCTCGAAGACAACGAAATCGGGAACCGCGGTCACGGTGCTCTGCCCAAGCTTGTTTAGGAATACAGCCGTCTTGATTGATTTAGGGCCCATTTCCTTCAAGCGTTTGGTGACTTGAACTAAGGTCTTTCCCGTGTCGAATATATCATCGATCAGGAGTACGTCTCGGTCCTTGATATCGAGCATCATGTGGTCTTGGATGATGAGCTCGCCCGATTTCGTTCCGCCGCGATAGGAGCTGGCTTGGATCAAGCTGATTCGGACTGGCATTTCCAGTCGACGAATGAGGTCGGCGAGCATGACCAAGCTACCGGTCATGATGGAGACAATAGTCAGCGGCTGGTCGTGATAGTGAGCTTTTAGTTGCCCAGCCAGTCGATCGATCCCTAGTCCGATTTCTGCTTCGTTGAGAAGGATTTTCAAGATTTCTACCGCAGTCTAGATTCTACAATCACCGTCCAATTTCCAAATTCAGCCATCCATTGGGCAACAATGTAAAGCCCATATCCACCGATGTCGAGTCACCTGACTGGAAAAGCCGGTTCCCGCATAGACAGGCTGTCTCTAGCTGGCGTTTTCTAAGTTGAGTCTCGCCCAGGGTGGGAGATGATTGTTCCAACGATTATTGGCAGATTTGAACCAGCCCAAGCTTTTATCCTGCCACGTAGCGACCGCCCAACCGCCGGTTATGTCTTGCTGTTGGCTCGTTTTGGGTAGAACGTCTCCGCGCATGAAAGACACGGCTTGGGCGGGCGATAGCTCGACGCGGCGCGTCGGTTCAAAAAAGCGTCTGTCCAGCATGGCAAGTGACTGAGCGGGGACGAAGTGGTTTCCTGACGCAATGAGTAACGGCGATGGTTGCATCGTGACGTCGGGCGCTCGAGCCTGCAGTTGGTCGACGCCCAGCGAGGCACCTTGAATTTGTCCATTTTGCCAAACCGTTTGTAGTCCGTTCAACGAGCCCAGTTCCTCAAGTACTTGCCTCGCTTCTTTCCCTTTTTCTTGTTCGGCTCTGGACGGGCCATGGGATTGATGAGACGCCCGCTTGAACGGTTTCGACTTGGTCGTTGCCCCGGCGTTGTGTGGAATTCGTACTTCGCCTACTTGGTCGTCGAGTTCGCGAGTCAATCGCAGCCCCGCCGCAAACCCACCAGAGCAGCGATCGCGATGGGGCCAAAGTCGGTAGCATCCTTTCGCCAGAGGCGATGCCCATGGCTCAAGCTGTTTCATCTCGATAGGCTCCCAGTGATCTGGATACGAATCTATAAGCCATTGGATTTGCGACTCGTTCTCTTGTATTGCAAAAGTGCACGTGGAGTAAATCAGTCGTCCTCCCGGTTTAAGCATTCGAATGGCGGAATGCAAAATTCTCTTTTGTCTAAGTGCGCAGTGTTCGATTTGATGATCCGAGAACGCGTTGTCATCCCGCTTGTTTTTGCTGACTAGCATTTGGCCGCTGCATGGTGCATCGACCAAAACCGCATCGAATACGTTCGCTAATCTTTCTGCCAAGAATTCAGGATCAAAGGAGCAAGTCGCGTAGGTGGGATTTCCTGTTCTAGCCAATGCATAGCGCAACACATCGAGTCGAGAGCGGATGCTTTCATTTGCTAATAGCGCGCCATCGGTGTTGAGTCTTTCTGCGATGGCAGATGCTTTGCCTCCCGGTGCGGCGCAAAGGTCACAGATGATGTCGCTGCCTTGTACGTCCAATAAAGCCAATGGCAATAGCGAGCCTGCATCTTGAATGTAATAGTCTGCGACTGCAAAATTCAAAAACGCGGCAGGCCGAATCGACGCTTCATCGAGGAACCGTCCGCTTTCGAACCACGGTACTGGTTGTGACGAAAACGGCAAAGCAATCTGCGACTTATTCGCATGCAAGCGAACACAACGGCTCCCGTATTCTTGCATCGATTGCTTGAACAAGGCGTGTTCGCCTAGAGGCAACACTTGCTCTAATCCCGGGACGCTTTCGGATTCGCTAAAGAGGTTCAATTGGCAATTCCATCTTTAGGGCTGATGCTGCCTGATTTTGGAAGCAGAGACGCGGATGATTGGGCAGTTTGGCAGCGATTGCAAGAAAACATCCCCGTATGGTTTAGTCGTCATGCGAGGGTCCGTCACGACCACGATACCCGAGTCGGTTGCCGTCCGAATCAATCGACCAAACCCTTGCTTGAATTTGATCACGGCTTCAGGCAGTTGGTAGTCACGGAAAGGGTTGCCACCGTTCTTGCGGATCGCTTCTAGCCGAGCCTCGAGCAAAGGATGGTCCGGTACGCTGAAAGGTAGCTTACTGATGATCACCAATCGCAACGCATCGCCGGGAACATCGACACCTTGCCAGAAACTCTCTGCGCCAAAAAGCACTCCGCGAGGGTTCTTTTTGAATTCATCCAAAAGCTGATTGCGAGGCACACCATCTGCTTGCGAATAGATGGTCAAATGGTTTTGGATCATCCATGGCGTTAGAGCAGAGCACGTCTTTTTGAGCATGTCATAACTGGTGAATAACACGAATGCGTGCCCATCGCTTTGCGCGATGAAGTGTTTTAGGATCGGGATGATCGCGCGTTCGTATTCATGCTTTTCGACCGAAGGGTCTGGCATTTCGGTTACCAAATGCAGTTCGGCAAGTTTGGGGTAGTCGAACGGGCTGCCTACTTGGAGAGTTTTCGCGCCAACGGCACCTACGCGGGATTGGTAAAAAGAAAATCCTTTGGAGTTCCCCGTAGCGAGCGTCGCGCTCGTCATGATCACGCTCTTTACTTTTCGAAAAAGTTGGTTCCGTAGGTGCGAACCGATATCCAATGGGCTGCTGCGCATGGTCACTCGCATCGTGCTTCTCGTTTGCATGCCTTTGGACTGCTGTTGTTCTAGCCAATAGACAGAGTCGTTGACTTTCTGCTGCAACCACTGATCGAGGCCCGATGCGAGTGTGCTCAGTCGTTGGCTTGCCGACATCATGTCGAGTCGCCCGTTTTGGTCCTTCAAATCTTGTCCGTAGCGCTCCAGTTGTTCGGAGAGCGATTGCAGTTTTTCGCCCAACATGGTCGAGATCGTAAGTGGCGTTCGAACGCGGCCATTTCCTTTTTCTTGACTTGTCAACCATCCTGCAAGATCCGCGGTCAAATCATCGAGCGCCTCCATGCATCGGTAGGAGTCGATCGACAACTGTTTGAGACCTAGCGCGACCAAGACACCCTTCTCGGTACGTGGGTTGTATAGCTTTCTGAGTGTATAGTCGATTTGTGAGTTGCTGATGGAAAGGCCTAGGTGGTCACCAGCGACCGATTCGATCGTATGGCATTCGTCGAAGATAACCGAGTCGTACTTTGGCAGGATGCCACCACCCTGAGCTCGCAGCGCCAGGTCGCTAAAAAACAGAGCGTGGTTCACCACTAAGATCTGCGCGTTCTGAACTCGTCTTCTTGCGGCATAGTAAAAGCAGCTTTCGAAGCTGCCGCATTTCCGTCCCATGCAATTGCCTGAGTCGCTCGCCACTTCGTCCCAGATGTTTCCCGTCGGTCGAAAGCCGATACTGCTCAATGAACCATCGTTCGTGTTCATTGCCCATTGCTTGATGGATTGTAGCTGTTCGTAGTCTTTTTCATTGCTGAGCAAGCTTAGTGCTCGGCTCTCGGCTAGCTCTAGCCTCCGCTTGGAGATGTAATTACCTCGCCCCTTGACCAGCACGCTGGAGAACTCCCTAGGTATCACCGCGTTGAGCAGTGGCAGGTCCTTGGCGATTAGCTGCTCTTGAAGACTGATAGTGTGCGTGCTGACGATGATACGCTTGATGCCGTCGTCGTCCTCATCATCACTACTGAGCGAATTTTTTTTGTCGTTCTTTTCTGGTGATGGCGTGACCCCTTCGTTTGCCGTTGCATGCAGGATTGCAGGGACGAGGTATCCAAAGCTCTTGCCAACTCCTGTGCCTGCTTCCACGATGAGATGATTGCGGTTTTGAAGTGCTTGCCCGACCGCTTCTGCCATCGCAATCTGCTCGTTGCGATGTTCGTAGTTTTTGATTCGGCGCGCGATACTCCCACCCGGGCCTAAAATTGAGCGGATATCCAGTTCGGCCATCAACGACTACTTCTTTCCTGTATTCATCCCCGTTATGGCCATCTCTATGAATCCGCGAATACTTGCGGAACAGAGAAGCCGCTCAACTGCCAACACTGCATTCCTGGAGTCGTCAGGCATTGGATCCTGCGCGTTGGACATTCGAATTTGCTTGGCGCCCGGTTCAGATCCCGTCGGCTTCAGCTAAGAATGCCGACGCGTGAACGCAGGATTATAAACGCTTGGACTAAACCCGGCGACCGGGTCGATAGCCTGTCCCTGGCTTCTTGTCGCCGTTGTTAGCGACATTGCGTTGTTGTTTCTTGGGGCCTTTGCGTCGAGCATTGGAAGATGCGGATGAATTCCCGTTTGCGCTCTCGGATGGGGCATTGCGTTGCTTGTTCTGAGCGGGGGACGGTGATTCGTTGGGGTTAGGAATGGTGTGAACGTACTCGCCCCGAAACCTCTTGTTCGCATCTTCGCGACGGCGGTCGACCGCTTCTTTGGGCGGCTTGGACGGTATCAAGCAATCGCAGCCTTCACCGATCAAGTCCATTCTGTTTACGGAACGTAGAGCATCTCGCACTTCAAAGTAGTTCTCTGGCTTGAAGAACTGCATCAGAGCACGCTGCGATTTTCGATCTCGCAAGGCCTTGGCTATAAAGACCGGCTTGAGAGTGAAAGGGTCGAGTCCCGTGTAGTACATGCTCGTCGCGATATCCAAGGGTGCGGGGATGAAGTCTTGGACTTGATCGGGCTTGTAGCCGTTTCGCTTGAGGAACAGCGCCAATTCAATCATCGACTCGATCGAGCTGCCCGGGTGCGAGGCAATGAAATAGGGGATCAGGTATTGTTTCTTTCCCGCGTCTGCGGAAGCCTGTTTGAACTGTTCGGTAAAGAACTCGAAGTCGTCGTTAGCGGGCTTTCGCATCTTAAATAGAACGTCGGCGTCGACATGCTCTGGAGCCACTTTCAAATGGCCGCCAACGTGGTGTTCGGTCAATTCGCGGATGTACTCCGGCGATTGTCGAGCGAGATCCATGCGGACGCCACTGGCGACGAGCACTTTCTTGATCCCTGGGATATCGCGA
>CAIXME010000053.1 GCA_903920425.1 uncultured Pirellula sp.
GAGAACGGTCACGCCCCCAGAGTCTGGGACGGTCCTGATGACGGCCGACATTGGCCCTATCTTTTCGATAGCGCCACGCGGGCCATTCCAAGATGCTGTGCTCGGGTTTTCGATGGTTCAATCCACTCCCAATGGGATCGAGACCAATACCGATTGGGGCATCAGAAGGAGCTTTCCTGTTTTTATCTACTCGGCAATTGAGTACTTGGGTGGAGGTATTTCGGAATCCTCAGCGCCGACAGTGCAACCAGGGTGGCCTATCGGTTTACAACTTTCGACGCGATACAAAGATTTTCATGTGCTGTCACCAAGCGGTTCCAAGACAGAGTTGAGTCGTGGACAAGAAAGCAGGTACATTTATACCAAAACGGATGAACAAGGTGCCTATTTGGTCTACGCCGATGGTATGGACAAGCCTGTAGAAGCATTCTGTGTCAACTTGTTTTCCAACAGGGAAAGCAATTTGGAGATTGCTGAAGACATCAAAATGGGTTTCGAGAAAGTAGCTGCTTCTGGTTCCAGCATCAACGCGCGTCAAGAAACATGGCGCTGGTTACTCTTGATAGGATTGGTTTTGTTGGTGGGAGAATGGGTGGTCTTTAATCGGCGTATTTTTGTCTAATGAGCAAATGTCAATCCTTGAACCCGATAGATCCTTTTCGCCGACTTGGGATACTTGTTAGTGCGCTGGTTTTCATGCTGGGATGTCGGGACGATCGACGAGTCACGACTTTGGACCCTGGTGAATTGAACTCGAGAGAAGTCGGAAAACCTGCGTCTGATATTCCTGATCCAATCGCAGAAATGTCCCAACCAAGTGTGGTGCCGATAGCTGTTTCGGTCAGTGTGAAGATATCCGGTTTTGGCTCCAACAAAGGAAAGTGTTGCGTCGCCGCCTATTTGACTTCCAAGGAATTCAACAAGCCAGAATTTGCGTATCGGAAAGAGACGCTAGACATCGAGGGAGATTCAGCGAACTGGAACTTGCAACTGGAGTTGAACCAAGAGGAAATGGCTAAGTACTTTCGATCGGACACCGGACTCTCGCTTGCGATCAGTGCCTATCATGACAACAATGGCAACGCGAAACTCGATAAAAATGCATTGGGGATGCCAACCGAGCGATACGGATTTTCTCGCAACCCAAAACATGGGTTTGGCCCTCCCAAATTCGCAGAAGCTGTGATACTCGTCAGCGAACAAGAGCTAAAGACCAGTAAGCCTTTTCAGCTCGAAGTCCCAATTGAGGTTAATTAATTACGCGATGGACAATGTCAATGTTGGCGCTCGCCTAACGAAGCAGGCACTGCTCGCACCCGACGCGATCGCCATAGCGACGCCGAGAGGTTCTCATCGTCAGGGAACGCATCGCAGCTACGATACTATCAGTATGCGAGACTTGGATTGTCGGTCTTCGTCCATTGCGGCAGGCTTGCAATCGATGGGAATCGGGCCCGGTAAGCGGATTGGTTTGCTGGTTCGTTTTGGAGAGGACTTTATTGCGTTGGTGTTTGCGGTCCTCAAGACCGGCGCAACGCTCATCTTGATTGACCCGGGAATGGGGCGACGCAATTTGATTGATTGCCTGGCTCAGTCTAAACCAGACGGATTCATTGCGATCCCTATCGCACACGCCATTCTCAAGTTTTACGGTGGTCGTTTCCCAAATGCCAAATTAAACGTCACTGTAGGAAAGCGTTGGTTGGGGATGCCGACCCCAACACTTTCGCAATTAGAAAGACATGCCCCGTCGGATTACATGCCATCGGATACAAAGCCACTCGATCCCGCGGCCATCATTTTTACTACCGGCAGCACTGGACCGCCGAAGGGCGTTCTGTATACGCATCAAACATTTAATGCGCAAATTGATCAAGTTGCAGAACATTACTCGATTGCACCAGGTGGACGCGATCTGAGTTGCTTTCCCTTGTTCGGATTGTTTAATGCCGTGATGGGGACAACGACCATTCTGCCCGACATGAATCCGATCCGCCCCGCGGACGTCGACCCCATACGACTCCTCGATGCAATTGACCAATGGCAGATCAATCAATCGTTTGGTTCTCCGGCGTTGTGGACCAAGGTCGGCGGCTATTGCCAGTCAACAGGCCGAACGGTGCGATCGCTGCGTTGTGTGCTTTCAGCTGGCGCACCAGTGCCACCCCGAATCTTAACGCAAATGCGTGCTGCCATGCATCCCGATGGCAATATGTTTACTCCCTATGGCGCGACAGAAGCGTTACCAATTGCGTCCATCGAGTCGCGCACCATCTTGAACGAAACTGCCAATGCAACGCGCAGCGGTGCAGGTACCTGTGTCGGCAATCGATTCAGCGGTATTCAGTGGCAAGTGATCCGAATCAACGATTCGCCTATAGCATCGATGGATGAAGCGAATCCCGTATCACAAGGCGAGATCGGTGAACTGGTCGTATGTGGTCCCGTGATATCGCGAGAGTACGTAACGAGAACCGATCAGAATGCGATTCACAAAGTTCGCGATGGGGAAAAGATATGGCATCGCATGGGAGACGTCGGGTATTTGGATGAGCAGGATCGTTTCTGGTTTTGCGGCCGCAAGTCCCATCGCGTGATTACCGACTCGGAAGTCTTATTCACTGAGACCATCGAAGCAATCTCCAATACGCACGACGCCGTTTACCGATCTGCTTTGGTGGGGACCGGATCTCCAGGTCAGCAAAAGCCAATGGTCATTCTTGAGCCGTGGCGAAACGGAGCTAAATCCCCCATGCTGTCCGATGCGGATCTCACAGCGCAAGTGCTCGAGTCGCTTCATGCAAACCCGAAAGGAAAAAGCATCGCACGCGTTGTTGTGTATCCCGGTAAGCTTCCAACAGACATTCGACACAACTCGAAAATTTTTCGAGAGCAATTGACTGCTTGGGCCAATAAAAAATACAGTTCCTGATTGCGCTGGAGCCCGAATCGTGAACTGGACAAGGCGGATTGTATTGGCTGCATCCTATCTATGGCCCTTTCCAGTTACACTCCTTGGATTGGCGATCAGTGTGTTGCCGTTTTTAGGTAGCAGGGGGTTCGTTGTGCGACGAGGGTGCGTTGGTGTCTATGGGCCGGGAATGCAGTTGCTGCTCTCGCGATTGCCGACGCCAGGCGGAGCGGCCGCGATCACCCTAGGGCACGTGATTCTCGCAATAGATCGCCGGGCCTTTGACGATTCGTTCGAGCATGAGTGGATCCACGTCAAACAGTATTTGTGGTGGGGAC
>CAIXME010000054.1 GCA_903920425.1 uncultured Pirellula sp.
CGGCTCTGCTCCTAGCACAATTTCAGAAGAAGCCAATTCAATCGATTCACCATTCCGATCACGCATCATCATCAAGGGTGCATCTTGTGATCTGGTCGTCGACTTCGATGCCAATAGCTGACGCGAACTGGCATTGGAAACTGTGCTACCGATACTTTGATAGCTTGACCGATAACCGCTGCTAGGCACAGCCGCGTAGCGATCTGACGCTTCTACGTTCGATCGCAGAGCAAGTGGTGCAGTCGTATCGTAATCCACGCTGCCCCAATAGTTCGGATAGTCCCAAACCGATGGCTCGCTTGAGTAGTAAAAATTGCTGACCGGGTACGCGACATACGGTGCGCAAAATCGATATGGTCGCAAACACGAGCGGTAGTAAACAGGATAGACCGGGTATGCAGCATAATAGTAAGGCGAGCTTACGCCGTAGTAGCTGCTGTACAAACCTGGGAACCCGTAGGATGTGTACGAAGGGATGGCATAGCCATACGAGAAACATCCGAAGTGGCGAAATCCAAAGTGGTGCGCTTCGGCTTGGTTGCTCGAAATCGACAGCCCTGACGACACGCCGAAAACAGCAAGCGTCCACTTCGCAATTGTCAAACAGGCCCTCTTGGAGAATCGCATCGCTTAAATTCCTCGACTTAGGATTGGGAAAACCACTTCCTAAGTATTCAACCTAAGCAGGCGAAACGCCAGTACCTAGGTCCGATTTGTCCGGGAAAAGTGTGCTAAAAGCGATCGCAATCCAAGCAATGATCAGCACGGTTCCGCCTATCGGAACGATGCTCCAATGCCCCATCCGGTCGAAAAAAACCATGCTGTACAGGCCACCGGAAAACAACAGTATCCCCAGGAAAAACAGCACGCAGCTCACTCGCCACGCGCGGCGCTGCCGGATGGCCGGCGACAATGCCAATCCAAGAATCGCCAACGTGTGATACATCTGATACCGCACCGCGATTTCACATTGCTCGATCTTTTTGGCAATCACGGTCTCCGAAAAGCCCGCTTTTTGCAGATTTTTTGGCAGGGAATGCGCTCCCATCGCTCCGATTGCAACACAAATGAAGCCGCTAACGGCGGCTGCAAAAACCAACGATCGTGATCCTATCATGCCTAGCTCAGGCTCCCTTTGCATTGTTGTGAATTAGAGTTTTTGTCGTCCGCTGAGAGCATCCGCCAAAATTTCTTTGTTGGTAAATTCCAAGACACTCCCGCTCGTCACACCGCGTGCCAACCTGGTCAAGACGACCGGGTACTCCGCCAACTGATTGGAAATGAATAGAGCTGTCCCGTCCCCTTCGACGTTCGGATTGGTCGCCATGATCACTTCCGAAAAGTTCCCCGTCCGTACGCGTTCCACCAGAGCATCGATCGTCAATTGATCCGGGCCAATTCCCTCTAACGGTGCGATACGACCCAGCAATACGTGATAAAGCCCTCGGAACACCCCCGCCTGCTCCAAGGCGATCAAATCGCGTGGTTGCTCCACAATGCAAATTTGAGACATATCGCGACGTGGATCCATGCAGATTCCGCACAAAGTTCCTTCGGCGAGATTGTAACACGTGTCGCAGTACCTAACATTTTCTCGCACGCTGCGAATCGCGTCCGACAACGCGAATGCCTCGGACTCATGCACACGCAGCAGATGATAGGCCAACCTCTCGGCCGACTTTCGCCCGATGCCAGGCAATTTACCCAGCTGATCCACCAATTCCGTAACCGATTGTGATATCTCTGTCATGTCGCCCTGAGTTCTCCCTGGTATCTATTGAGGCTGCTGATAACATATCACAAGCGATTTTGAACGCTAAGTTTACTTTACTCGATCCCCCCATTTTTCATCGGTAACCATGTCCGTCCTTTTGCAGATCCGCGACGCTTCGAAACGCTACGGCGACCAAATTTTGCTAGAGGATGCTGAATGCACGATCACAAGCGATACGAAAGTAGGCTTTGTGGGCCGAAATGGCGCAGGCAAGTCCACTCTCTTGCGTTGCATTCTGGGAGACGAAGAACTCGACACGGGCTCCATCATTCGCCACCCAAAACTGAAAATTGGATACTTGCGCCAGCACGATCCATTTTTGCCCGGCGAAACCTCGCTCGAATTCCTAATGCGCGATAGCGAACAGCCAGACTGGAAATGTGGCGAGGTAGCGGGCCAGTTTGAACTAAAAGGAAAATACCTCGAAGGTCCCGTTGGTGAACTATCCGGTGGATGGCAAACACGCGTGAAATTGGCAGCGCTGCTTTTGCACGAACCCAATCTGTTGCTCCTCGACGAACCGACGAACTTCCTTGACTTGCGTACGCAAATTCTCTTGGAGCACTTTCTAAAGGATTTCCGCGAGGCTTGCTTGATCGTCTCCCACGACCGCGCGTTCCTGGGCGCAACCTGCGACTCAACGCTTGATCTGTCCCTCGGCAAACTGACAATGTACCCGGGCAAGATCGATGACTTTTTGGTCTATCAAAAAGAACTCGCCGAACACGACCAACGCGTCAACGCGGCCACCGAAGCCAAACGCAAACAACTGCAAGAGTTTGTAGACAAAAACCGCGCACGGGCCAGCACGGCAACGCGAGCGAAATCCAAAAGCAAAATGCTCGATCGTTTGGAATTCAAAGACGTGCAAGCAGAACAAGCCCGAGCAACGGTCCGCGCTCCGATGGTGGAACCACGAAAGGGTCCAGCCGTCCGCTGCAAGGATCTTGCCATTGGCTACGAAGGGCGTGCTGTCGCAAAGGGCATCGATCTGGAAATCGAACACGGATCGAGGGCCGCAATCGTCGGTGACAACGGTCAAGGAAAGACAACCCTTCTGAGAACCCTCGTACGATCGCTCGAAGCGGTGCATGGCGAGGTTAAGTGGGGCTTTGGCTGCGAAATTGGAACGTATGCACAACACGTTTATACCAGTTTGCCAGAGAACAAAACTGTCCTCGACTACCTGGAATACGAAGCGATCCCCGGCACAAAAACACAAACGATCCTCGACGTCGCAGGTGCTATGCTGTTTCGCGGCGAAGCAGTCAAGAAAAAAATCTCGGTGCTCAGCGGAGGTGAGCGAGCTCGACTCTGTATGGCAACCTTGCTGCTCGGCAAATGCAATATCCTCGTTCTCGACGAACCCGGTAACCACTTGGACGTCGAAACCGTGGAAGCACTCGCAGACGCGCTGATCGACTACAAAGGTACCGTTATCTTCACCTCGCACGATCGCCACTTCATGAAACGAGTCGCGTCCTGCATCATCGAAGTAAAAGATGGCACCGTCGTTAACTATCGCGGTGATTACGATTCGTACTTGTACATGGTCAACAAGGAAATCGATAACGACGAGCGTGAACGAAAAGGAACAACCGCTCGTCCTGCAGGTAAAGCCGTTGCCGGCCCCAATATCAAACCGAGCCAAGGCTCTAAAGATCGCGGCAAAGGACCTGCCAAATCATCACACGATAGCAACGACGAAAAGGCGGTCCGAAAAGAAGTCGCCCAACTCGAAAAGACAATCGCCCGACTCGACACGCAGCGCAAAACACTCAATGAGCAATTGATGCAATCGACCGACGCTATCGAGGCGCTCAAGCTGCACGAGGAACTGACCAAAGTCTCTACCGACTTGGAGTCCGCTGAAATGAGATGGTCCGAGTTGCAGGAACAACTAGACGGCTAAAATGCCAATCCAACTCCTTTCTAAACAAGTGGATGGAACGCAGTGCGAGCTGGCGATCGACGATCTAGTCGA
Organism: uncultured Pirellula sp.; assembly: GCA_903920425.1. Classification (GTDB taxonomy): domain Bacteria; phylum Planctomycetota; class Planctomycetia; order Pirellulales; family Pirellulaceae; genus JBKCUI01. The sequence continues at coordinate 3,759 of CAIXME010000054.1, forward strand.
TTGCCAAGCCTTTGCCGAAGATATCGCAAACCGAATTCAAACACCCCTGACGATCGCCCTTTCCGGTACGCTTGGGGCTGGCAAAACGCAATTTACGCGATTCTTTGCGATGGCCCTCGGTGCACCCGGCAAAACCATCTCCAGCCCGACCTTCATGCTGGTTCATCAGTACGACAGCCAGCCACCCATTTATCACTTGGACGCATACCGCGTGGGTGACGAAGAAGAAATGCTGGAACTCGGTATCGAAGAAATGTTCGATATGCCAGCGGTCACCATCATCGAATGGGCTGATCGCTTTCCAAAGCTTTTGCCCAATAACACACTCTTCCTGCACATAGAATCCCCCTCCGAATCAACCCAACGCACGATCCATCTGCGTGCCCAAGGCAAGCGGGCAATGGCCATGCTGCACGAATTGATTCACCATTGGTCGTAGAATCCAGTCCCCCTCTGGTTTATGCTAGACTCGGCCAGCCGCTCCAGTCTCACAACCTCAACCCATAAAGCATCATGTCGCAATTGGTTCACGAAGCCTCCAAGCGGATCATTGCAAACATCGAGAAGGCAATTGTCGGCAAACGCAAACAACTTGTTTTGTCGCTTGTCTCTTGGTTCTCTGGTGGTCACATCTTGCTGGAAGATGTACCTGGCGTCGCCAAAACCATGCTCGCTCGCGCTCTGGCTGCCAGCGTCGGTTGCTCATTCAAACGTGTCCAATGCACGCCCGATCTGCTACCGAGCGACATCACTGGGGCCGCGATCTTTAACCAAAAAACCAGTGAGTTCGAATTCAGACCAGGACCGCTGTTTACCAATATCCTTCTCGCCGACGAAATCAATCGCACCACTCCGCGCGCTCAGTCTTCACTGTTAGAAGCCATGGCGGAATCATGTGCTACCATCGATGGGGTCACGCACAAACTGCCCAATCCCTTCCTCGTGATCGCAACCCAAAACCCGATCGATCACGAAGGCACATTCCCTTTGCCTGAGGCTCAGCTGGATCGATTCTTTATGAAGTTCTCGCTTGGATATCCGTCGATGGAAGAAGAGCTTCGGATGCTGCAGCTACTGGAGAAAGAGCATCCGATCCATTCCTTGTCCGCAGTGGTCAGCGCAGAGGAAATCATCCAA
>CAIXME010000055.1 GCA_903920425.1 uncultured Pirellula sp.
CGCATGCGTTGGTATGCGTGGAAACCGAATCAAGAATGTGACTGGAGAGTTGGCGGGTGAGCGTATCGACATCGTTCGTTGGAGCGATGATCCGATGGTGCTGATTCCTAACGCCTTGCAGCCTGCTGAAGTGGAACAAGTCCTTTTGTGCGACATGATCGGGCGAGCCATCGCTTTGGTTAGCGAAGAGCATTTGTCGCAAGCGATCGGTCGATTCGGCCAAAACGTTCGACTTGCCAGCAAGTTGTGCAGTTGGGACATCGAGATCATGACCGCTCCAGAGCTTGAACGCCAAATCGAGCGCGCGATGGAAGGGTTCATGGAGATCGAAGGTATGACGGAGGAAGTTGCTCAGCAGTTGGTCGAGCAAGGGTATCTGTCCTATGACGACCTTTCGGTGATTGAGCCTGATGCCTTGATGGAAATGGGCAACTGGTCGCAAGAAGAAGTAGATGCGATTGTTTACCAGGCCGAAGTAAAGGCGGAAGAGCAAGAGATCGCTGAAGAAGAGCGAAAGTATCAAGATAAGCTTGAAAAAGAGCGACGTGCAACAGAAGAGTTGGATCGAAAAGAGGGGCGCATTGCTGCTCCTCCGCCAGCTCCAGTTGCAGAAGTAGAGTCAGCGTCGACGGACTCTGTGGTGGCTGACGCCATCGGGTCCGCGGCCGATGAGTCTGTGGGAACGGCGCCGGTAACTCCGGCACCGGCGGCTGCACAGGCTCCCTCGTCCGATCCGGAATTGACCGGTTCTGACGAGCAAACCGGCGGAAACGCCTAACGCAAGTTTGATTTATGCATTACCATCATAGGCAGCATAAGTTAGGTGACCTGATGCAACGGTTGCATTGGGGACAATTAGGCTCGGCATGCGGTGTGCCGAGTTGGGTGGGTGACCCGCTACAACAGCGTGGGGGCGTCCAATGAAATAATATTACGCAGAAACAGGCGAGCAACTAAAGCCGAGCCGTTCGGTCGACTTGCCTCGTTTCAAAGGGCTAAAGCCCAAGGAATTTTGCTCAGTGGCAGTACGAATTTATTCGCTGGCTAAAGATCTAGGATTGGACAGCAAGGAGCTGGTCGACCTGTGTACCCGTCTGGGGATTCAGGGCAAAGGTAGTGCGCTTGCTAGTCTGGAAGACGAGGAAATCTCGCGGATCAAGCGTCACATGGAAGAGAAGGCGGCGCCTGCCGCTGCTGCACCCGCTGCACCGCAGCCCGTCAAGCCGACGAGAGAGCCGATCAAGGAAACGCCAATTCGCGATTTGAGCAATCGCATGGGCGGGGCAAAACGAGATCTGTCCGCAACGCGACCCAAGCCTATCTCCGCAACGACCGCTCCCGCATCTGAAAAGCGGAGTGATGTAGCCGCCGCTGCTGATTCGCAGAGCGCGGACGCTGATGTTTCAAGCACAGACAGCGAAGCACCCGTTGTTGAATCCGATACCGTTTCGTCGCCGACTGCAGAAGCAGTTAACACTAGCGACGTTTCGTCGGCTCCCGATACGGAAGTGGTGGAACCCGTTGCTCAAGAGAGCAGCCCTTCGGATGGCAGACCAGAGCGTTCTTCCGATAGCCTAACTCGCAAGGATTTTTACTCGCCGGCTGCTACGAGCGGCAAGGTACGAGTGCTTGGCGGAGCAAAACCATCCGATGGCAAGCCCAATCCGGACAAGCCGCGAGCGAGAAAAGAAGCGGTTCTCAATATCAAGCTGGCTGGCATTCCAAAGTCGGGGGCGGCAAGCCCTGCGGCAAAACCGGTTGAGCAAGCGACGCAAAAGCCGATCGTGAAATTGACGCCTGACGTCATTCAGGGCGTTCGCAAAGGTATGGAAAAGCCGACCGAAAAGCCTGCTTCGCCAGCCAAGCCAGGAGCCGCGGGTGGTTCTAGCCGTGCTTCGTCGCCGAGCCAGACTCAACACTCCGGTCTAGCTGACTTCAAAGCAAACGCAGAAAACAAGCTGAACCAAAAAGGCAAGAAGCCTGTTGTTGAGGAAGAAGCACCGGTCAAAAAGAAGGGACTTGCAGGGCTTGAATCCAGCCGCAAGGACCGAGGACCTCGTATCCAAACCACTCGGGACTTGGCTTCGATTGAAGATGATGATGGACGTGGATACGTCAAGGGTGGCCGAAAGCCCAAGCCCAAGCCGACTGCTGTTCGAAAAGAAAAGGTCATCCTCGCGATGCCTTGTACGATTCGAAGCTTTTCGGAAGCTGCCGGGGTTACGGCCGCTCGGGTACTGCGTTCCTTGATGACGATGGGAACGATGGCGAACATCAACGCTTCGCTCAATCAAGACCAAGCGGAATTGATCGCTACGGATTTGGGTGTCGAACTCGAATTCCGTCAAGCAGAAACGCTGGAAACGAGCCTCATTGGAGCTTTGGATAACGTTGAAGACAAGGAAGAGGATCTGATCACTCGACCACCGATCGTTACGTTCCTTGGGCACGTTGACCACGGCAAGACATCGTTGCTGGACTATTTGATCGGCACGAAAATTGTGACAGGCGAAGCGGGCGGTATTACCCAACATATCCGCGCTTACCAAGTCAAGAAGGACGGACGTGCGATATCGTTTGTCGATACACCAGGTCACGAAGCGTTTACGGAAATGCGAGCACGCGGTGCTAACGTTACCGACATTGCGATCCTCGTGGTTGCGGCGGACGACGGCATTATGCCTCAAACGGAAGAAGCCATCTCGCACGCCAAAGCCGCCGGTGTACCAATCGTCGTTGCAGCCAACAAGTGCGATTTGCCAGGCGCGGATATCAACCGCGTGATGACGCAGATGACCGAGTATGGATTGACGCCGAGTGCATGGGGTGGAGACGTCGAAGTTGTTCCGACCAGTGCGATCACGGGCGAA
>CAIXME010000056.1 GCA_903920425.1 uncultured Pirellula sp.
GTACTCTTTTTTGGGGAATGCGGATTTAACCTCTCGCGAATCTTTCGTTTACCGACTGAATCGCAATCTCGCAGCTGCTGATCAATCACAGGACTAAGGTTCATTCTGTCGGTTTCACCATGGTGTCTCGACATTTTGTAACCGCGTGGTTCTGAACCGAACGTGTTGGATCACCAGTTGGAAATAGCAAAACGCTCGTTCCAACATCTTGAATCAACAGGCCGATTTTCAAGATCTCTATTTTATCAAACGCATGCGCAGTCGCAGCAATAGCATAGGTCATCCATCATGATGAGTAAAAAATCACAACCCTGGAGTCGTACTCGAAAGCGATGGGCCGGGGGAACAACCATTGTCGCCTTCATTGCCGTCGGCGTGGCCATGCGTTGGTTCTGGCATTCCCCCCAGGAGACTTCATCGCATTCATCCGTTTCAATGAGTGCGTCGACGGATAACAACGCGGCCGCCGTTCCCCTGCAGTTGGTATATCCACAGGAACGTTGGGCTGCCGCCGCTCTTGAGATCGCTCCTGTCCGGCGAGGAGCCGTCAAGCGAACGGTCCAGTTGACCGGAAGGATTCTGCTCAACGAAGACCGTGTGGCTCACATCTATCCTATGGTCGAAGGGGCCGTGGAAAGCGTTTCAGCGCATTTAGGCCAGCACGTGAAGACCAATGACTTGTTGGCCGTTATCAACAGCCCTCAAGTTGGAAAAGCAAAACTCGAACTGTATCAAGCTAGATTGTCTCGTGAAGTCGCCATGCAACGCCATACTCGCATGAAGGAGGTTAACGAAAACACGACAGTGTTGATCAAGGACTTGCGAGATAGCGTGCCTATTGAGGAAATCGACACCAAATTTCGTGATATGCCCATGGGGGAAAACCGGCAACTGTTGCTGTCGGCCTACTCCAATTATTACAAGTCACACATTGATTTTGAACGACTGGAATCCATGGGGGACGCCACTGCCGTTCCTGCCAAACAATATGTATCGGCACAGGCAGCACGCAATGCGGACCGGGCCACCTTTCAGGCTAGTGTTGAGCAGATCGCATACAACTTGGAAAGCCAGATGCTGGACTCGACGCAGACCATGCGTGAATCCGAGACCCGAGTCGCCGTTGCTGAAACCAATCTCAAAATTTTAGGGTATGTGCCAGACGAACTGATGGAAGTGAACCCGGCGACTCAGGGCCAAACCATCGCGCACTACCCGATTCGGGCCCCATTCGATGGCACGATACTATCAAAAGATATCTCGCTCCTTGAACATGTTCGACCCGACATGCAAATACTGAGGCTGGCCGATCTGTCGACGGTTTGGGTCTCTGCGGATTTGTATCAGGAACACCTGCCATTGTTGAATCGACTCGCCAACAAATCGATCAAAGTGCGAAACGAAGCTTGGCCCGATCGCGATTTTGAAGCAACCATCTTCTATGCGGGCGAGATCATGGACGATTCGTCTCGCACCGTGGGCTTACGTGCCATTGCCGATAATGGGGATGGGCTTCTCAAGCCAGGCATGTTCGTCACGGTAGAGCTTCCTGATGATGGAAAAGCGGAAGTATTGCAGTTGCCGGTCGATGCGATTCAAGAACACGAAGGAAAGAAGTTCGTTTTTGTGCATCTGGGCGATGCGCATTTTGAACGAAGAGATATTGACCTCGGAATCAGAGGAGATGGAATCGTCGAGATTGCGAGAGGGCTGCAAACAGAAGAACAAGTTGTTGTTCACGGCGGCTTTATTCTCAAGTCCCAAATGCTCGCCGAATTGATGGGAGGTGAATAGTCATGATACGAAACATTATTGACTGGTCCCTCGACAATCGGTTTATCGTAATTCTTTGTGCTCTTCTGATATTGGGGGTTGGTGCTATCGCAGCTTCGACCATTCCGTTGGATGCGGTACCCGACCTCACCAACGTGCAAGTGCAAGTGCTAACGAATTCACCTGCGTTAGGACCGGTGGAAGTCGAACAGTTCATTACATTTCCAGTTGAAAACGCCATGAGCGGATTGCCTCGTGTAGAGGAAATCCGTTCTATCAGTCGCTTTGGACTCTCCGCAGTTACTGTCGCGTTCGAGGAGGGTACCGATATCTACTGGGCAAGAAACTTGGTGAATGAGCGTCTGCTGAAAGCGCGTGAGGACATTCCGGCTGGCATGGGCGATCCGCAAATGGGTCCCATCGCGACGGGAATGAGCGAAATCTATCAATTCGAAATCCGATCCAAACCTGGCCACCAATTCAGTTTGATGGAACTTCGGACAATTCTCGATTGGCAAATCGCATTTCAGCTTCGAAGTGTCCCTGGGGTTATTGAGGTCAATACCTTTGGAGGTGAACTCAAGACGTACGAAATCCAGGTCGATCCGCACAAACTAAGGAACTTTGGCATCTCGTTGAGTCAAGTTTTTCAAGGGTTGCAGGAGAACAATGCCAACGCAGGTGGTGGTTCGATCTCCCACGGTTTCGAACAAAGGCTGATTCGTGGAGAGGGACTGGTTGGTTCGCTCGAGGACATCGAGCGAATTGTGCTGGATAGTCGCAATGGGACCCCCGTGCGTATCTCGGATATTGGAACCGTTTGCTTCGCTCCTATGTTGCGACAAGGGGCCGTTACACGAGACGGCAATCGCGAAGCGGTAACCGGCATGGTCATGATGTTGATGGGTGGCAACTCACGACTTGTTGTTCATGCGGTCAAAGAAAAAATTGCAGAGATTCAGAAGACACTTCCTTCTGGTGTGTACATAGATACGTTTTATGACAGAACCGAGTTGGTGGACAAAACGATCGGTACCGTTGCAGAGAACATTAGCATCGGAGTCGTGCTCGTGATCATCATGTTGTTCTTGCTCTTGGGCGATTTCCGTGCCGGGCTCATTGTTGCAGCCGCGATCCCTCTCTCTGCGATGTGCGCATTGATTGCGATGAAGTACGCGGGGGTGTCGGCCAACCTTATGAGTCTTGGCGCCGTTGACTTTGGGGTAATTGTCGATGGAGCTGTTGTGATGATTGAAAACGCTGCCCGGCAAGCGGCTCGCTATCAACGCGACCACGAAGGGCAACGTGTGCCAATGAGCGTGTTTCGCGAATCAGCCAAAGAGGTGGGAACTCCCATTCTGTTTGCAGGTCTCATCGTGATCATCGTCTTCTTGCCGATTTTGAGTTTGCAGGGGATGGAGGGAAAAATGTTCCGTCCCATGGCGTTTACGTTTATGTCTGCTTTGATGGCGGCGCTTATTTTGTCTGTCACGGTTATGCCTGTGATGGCCTCATTGTTTTTAGTTCGAAACATGCGAGCTAAAGAAACCATGTTGGTACGCGCAATCAAGCAGGCTTATGCCCCCATGCTGCAGTATGCGATGCGACATCCCGTTGTTTTGTTCTTGTCTTCTATAGGCTTGTTTGGCATCAGTGTCCTCATTGCTAGTAGCTTTGGTGTGGAGTTTGTACCAAAACTCGATGAAGGGGACATTGCTATTCAAGCGACGCGATTGCCGAGCGTTTCGCTAGAGGCATCGCTCGAGATGACGAAGGCGATGGAGCGAACTCTGTTGACTCTGCCAGAAGTTGAAAGTGTTGTATCCAAAACGGGGCGGCCAGAGATTGCCAATGATCCGATGGGAGTGAATCAAACGGACGTGCTTGTGCGTTTGAAGCCTACCGAGGAATGGCCTAAAGGTTCGACGAAGCCCGACTTGATAGTAAAGATGCAACAGCTTCTAGAACTGAACGTTCCAGGAAATGCATTTAGTTTCACACAGCCTATTGAGCTGCGGGTCCAAGAGTTAGTCGCAGGAGTTCGTTCCGATATTGGCTTGAGTCTCTACGGCGACGATCTGGCAGTACTGAAGAAGTCGGGCGATGAAATCGTGCACGCGTTGGGGCAGGTAGACGGATCTGCTGATGTGCAGGCGCAACAGATTGCGGGGTTGCCGTACCTGCGAGTCGTGGTCAATCGAAAGAATCTCTCCCGGTTCGGGATCAATACTCGCGACGTGCTCAATGCGATCAGCACCGTCGGGGGATTTCCAATCGGCCAAGTCTTTGAAGGACAAAAGCGGTTTCCGATGCAGGTGCGATTGCGTCCTGAGTGGCGCGAGAATGCTGAACAAATACTGCAACTAAAGATTGACGACTCGCACGGAGAGCAGATCCCGATCTCGCAACTGGCTGATATCTCCTTTGAAGATGGTCCAGCAGAAATTAGTCGCCACGCGATCCGCCGTCGGCTGCTGATCCAGTGTAACGTTCGCGGACGCGACTTGGCGGGATTCGTTGCCGAAGCGCAGCGGGTCGTCGACCAGAGCGTAACGCTTCCCGCAGGGTATTCGCTTGCGTGGGGTGGTCAATTCAAAAATCTACAGCAAGCGAGCCAACGTTTGGCGATCGCGGTTCCTGTAGCGTTGTTCTTGATCTTTGCATTGCTCTATATGACTTTCAATTCTGTCAAACTCGCGATGCTGATCTATTTGAATGTTCCGATCGCTGCCACCGGAGGTATCTTTGCGTTGTGGATTCGCGGTATGCCATTCTCCATTTCTGCTGGCGTTGGATTCATCGCCCTCTTTGGAATCGCGGTGATGAATGGCGTTGTGCTAACTGAGCACATTCGTCATTTACGTCATTTGGGATATGGACAATTAAAAGCGGTCATCCATGGCGCTAAAGATCGATTGCGGCCGGTATTGATGACGGCATTGTGTGGAGCGCTCGGCTTCATTCCGATGGCCCTATCGGGTAGCGCTGGCGCGGAGGTGCAACGACCTTTGGCAACCGTGGTGATCGGCGGCCTGCTGACATCGACGGCGTTAACGTTGCTCGTACTGCCCACCATCTACAGATGGTTTGAACCAAAAGACGATCGGCACTCCACGGTGGTTTGAGAGTCCCACTACTTTACAGCTTGGCGTAAAGCCTGAAGCCAGTCGTTGTTTTTGAATGCTTTCTGCAGCGATTGGCTAGGTACGCCTTGGGGAGGGCGGATTTGATAATATGGGAATTTGAGAAGAGGGTTTGCGCATCATCTGGAAAGCTGAAAAGTTTAGTCTCTGCAAGCCATACATGACCGTTCGGTCAAAATGCCAGCTGAACTGCTTGTCCGTCGATAGTGGTTGGGATTCCACGTGTGGATTTGGCGTTTGATGGAACATTGGCTTTATTCCAATCTTCAAATTTTTTCAGTAAACCGGCCAACACATCTGGATGCTGACCGGCAAGATTCGTGGTTTCGCTGGGATCCGCTTCGAGATCGTATAGCACAACATGTTGTCCCAATGGAGAAATCCCTTGATAGGGTCCCCCATTGAGCAGTCCCGAACTACCGGATTTCTCGAAGGCTTCTAATGCTTCGGTGGTTGTCTTGTTGACAACCATGAGTTTCCATTTTCCGTCGCGAACTGCAAAGTTTGCTCCCGCTCTCCAAAAGAGAGAATCGTGCGGCGCATCGGTTTTCTCTCCATTCAAATACGGAATCAAATTCACGCCATCGATCGGACGTTCTTTGGGTAGATCGATACCAGCTACTGCTGCTATGGTTGGAAACAAATCGAGCGAACTGGTTAGACGTTTCTCGATTCGGTTGCCTTCGATATGCCCTGGCCATGACACAAAGAACGGGACGCGATGTCCTCCCTCGAGGTGATACCGTTTCCAACCGCTGAATGGCATATTAGACGGCCCGCTCGGGAAATAGTTTGGGCCACCATTGTCGGACAGAAAAATGA
>CAIXME010000057.1 GCA_903920425.1 uncultured Pirellula sp.
CATCGCAACTTCTTTCACATTCTAGGTTGAGTTGTCTGTTCGCAATCCAAACTGCGGGGTGAAACCACCACAGGCTCCCGGCGACGGTTTGAAGAAAAGCCCAGAACAAATCCCCACGTCGTATGTGAGTCACCTCGTGAGCGATCAATATGCGGAGAGCCTCATCGTCCATTCGATCGATGAGAAAAGAAGGGAGCAGAATTCGCGGACGAAGCCATCCAATCACTGCCGGCCCGATTCGTTCGTTGCTGACCTGAACGTATACCCGCCGTCGAATCTTTAGTGATTGCGCAAGTTCCTCTGTGATATTCTTCACGCGAACGGGCGTCTCGATGCAATGCAATCGCAACCGTCGAAGGATATGTAGAAAGCGACTCGACCAGACTGTGATCACGACCGAGATTGAGCCGATCCAAAAAACAAAAAGCGTGCGTTCAGCATGCGAAAGGTACGGATGCCACGAAGAGCTCGGCTTCGAGCGATCTTTTGCATTCTCCATTGAAGAAGCGTATGCCGTTGGTTGTGGATGAAATGAACTTGTTTCTTGAGTTGAATACGTGATGAGCTCGTTTTCACCGCGGGAGTCGGCGGTTTCTATTGGCAACCATTGCTGCACGGAATGGGACATCCAAGAAAACGGCGCCCACGAACTGCTTGCCACGGGCGGTATCAAGCACTTTACCAGCAGTACTGCCCACAGCAGATGAGCGACATGAGGTCGGTTGCGGGCGAAGAGCCTAAACAGCATGAGGACCACAAAAAACAACACAGCAATTTGCCATGCTTGAGTCCAGACGAGTGTCAGCGTTTGATGAATCATTCGGAACTTCTTTCCTTTTCTAAACGCTCTATCAACTGGCGAAGTTCGGAAAGCTCATCCGATGAAACAGACCGTTCCTCGATGAGGTGCCGCATGAGCGGCATGGTCGATCCGCCGAAGAGGCGAGATACTAGCTCATCGACGGTCGCTTTGACGACGGCAGCGGCTTTGGCCTTGGCCGAGTAAATCCGCGTCTTCCCTTGCAGAACCGAAGACGCGTAACCTTTGGTCTCTAGCCGACGCAGATAGGTCTGGACGGTAGAGAAGTCCATTTCTTGAGAGGGAGGTTGCGCGGTGTGGATCTGCCGAACCGTGGCAGGCGTATTGTCCCACAGCAATCTTGCGACCACCATTTCTCCTTTGGACAGAGCCGGTCTTTTCGCCATCCTTTACCTCCGTGATACCCGTGATTGCCTGAACGCGTACATTTGTACTCCGGTCAAGATGCACGTACGACTGTACTGGAATCAAGCCCGGATCCCGACTGCCTAAACTTTTCGGCTTCTTTGACGGTACGTGCGAATGGACTTAGAAAGATGCGATTCGCGAAAACCTTTGCCGGAAAGTAGTCGCTGGAAGTCTTCGGCATGATCGAAGTGTTGCAGCTGAACGTGGTAGTAGTTCACGAACTCGAGAATGGCGAGCACGCAGAGTAGGCTCGCTCCGATAAGGCTTGCAGAGTTGCGTGGCAACGTCGAGAGAGCTTCAGCAGCAGTGGCAATCAACGCGATCATGATAAGAAGAATTGCCGGCCAACGAGCGAGATCTAACCAAGGTGTCCATGTCTTTTCGGACGCTGGATTGCCTTCGAGTCTGTCTACGACCATCTTCCATGCGAAGGTGCCGACAACGAGCAGGAATGCCGTGGCAACCGTGGACGCGATAACCGCGATAGTGATCTGTCCACCAAAACAGACACGAATCAGAATCCAGGCGAAGAAGGGGATGGAAAGAACATTCACGGCTTCCATCTTCCAATAGGGTTTTAACCTTTTCAGTAGCACCTCACGACGCGCCAATTCGCTCGCAGGAACAGATCGCGGTTCCGGTTCGGAGGAGTTGAGGCTGTTTCGAGCTGACATGGTTTTTCGAGCGAAAACAAAACAGAATTGCAAAGGCTGGAGTTTAACGATTGGAGAAAGATTTGTGTCTAGTGTGACCTTGTGTGCGATGCGAAACAAGCCGCCAAAGAGGCAAGCGGTTCTTGGGCAAGGGCAGGGCGGGGTGGAAAGGAAATCCGGTTGCGGGAAAGTTGTGGCCCGATGTGGAAAAGGAAGGATTGTCCAATGTGCGGTGATTCCGCTTTCGGGCGAAACAAAGGCGCAGGGGGAAAATGCATTTCAGTTGGCGATCCAATCTCCCAATCCAGAACGCCCGAATTCCGGAGCACGCAAAGGCGACGTGAATAAACAGCTTATTAACCGGCAGTGCAGAGAAGGGCGGGTGCACCCGGCAAGACGGCTGGACACGGAAAGCCGCAGTCGGATCCTGTCGCCCTGCGGGCACCCGCAGGAGGCAAGATCCGGCAATGAGCGCCCGCGGCACCCCAGGGCTTCGCGTCTCCTGCGAGTAGAGATAAGGCAAACGCTCACTTTGCTGCTTCTGCGGAATGAAACACTTAGCCCTGCTCTAACGCTCAGGGGGAGCTGCCGCGTTGCGCAAGCGATTCGGATTGGCTGCGACTCTCCCGATCAGCAAAAAATGGTCGGAACTGGAGGATGGAAAGGCAACGAACGTTTGCGACCCAGGAAGCTCCTGCGCTGAACGATAACTCTGAGGAAAGTCAGCACTCAAACTTGAGCTCCGGCCGCATACGGAACAATCGCACCACAGCGCACCACAGCGACGCGGCAACCCGCACCACCACCTGCCCTTGTTGAAAGAACTGGGGTCCTAGAATCGAGCCCGCCACGCTTGGCCCGCCCCAGAACTTGCCGACGAAAAACAGGTCAAAAAGCCGACCAGCCAAGGTCCAGGCCAGAGCAGGCCCCTCAAAAACACCACTCCGGAACGTCCGATAATGTTTCTTATGTTCGGTTGGGGCTTGGTTTTTCCCTGCGTTTTTGCTGGTTCCTTGGTTTTGGCTGGAAACCGACTGGTGCGGTTCCGGA
>CAIXME010000058.1 GCA_903920425.1 uncultured Pirellula sp.
GTGTTGGATAGCCTGGAGTTGTTGGATTCGTTAGAAGATCTAGCGTTGGTCGTTGACGATCGAGGAATATGTCTATTTTTGAACCGGTCGTTTTCTGAGTATATATCGCTCTCGAAAGAGCTTTTGGTCGGCAAAAAGTACGACTCGTTCATCCCCACGGACATTGCAGAACGTATTGCGCGGACCTTGGATCGAATCGTTGCATCCAAGAGTCAAGCCCGAGAATCGATTGATGAGTTGGTCACGTTTGGTTTGAACCAGTTTTCCGTCACGATTACGCCGGTATCGGCGACAGACGGGACGTGCCTTTACGTCATGATCGGGAAAGACCACTCTGAATTGGTTCGGCTTCGTGCACAGCGTGACTTGGCCATTCAGAGGTTCTTTCGGCTCACGGAGCAGTGCCCCATTCCCGTCTTTCAGTCGAGTCCCACGGGGGACTGTGTCTACGCGAATCAGGCGCTAGAGCAATTCTTTGGAGTGTCTGCGTCCAAACTAATCAAGCGAAATTTGATCCAGTTTGTCCACCCGGATGACGTGGATGCGGCAATGGCGAACCACCGTGCATCGATCGCAGCTGGCAAACCGCAAGCAAGTCGATCTCGCATCATTCTTCGCAACGGTGAAGTACGCTATGTAGAGGGTTATGTGCAAGCCATACGCGATTCGAACAACAACGTCGAATCGTACTTGAGTTGTTTTGTGGATATAACAGAGCATATCCAAGCTCAAGATAAACTGAGCTCGTTCAGTCGCGAGTTGGAGATACGCGTTGCGCAAAGAACCTTGGAGCTTTCGCAGCTAAACATGCATCTCAATGAGATGATTTCTCAGCAGCAACAGTTCCAGATTTTGCTCGAAGTCAAACAGCAGCAACTAGCCCATGCTGCTCGTGTCAGCACGCTAGGTGAACTCGCTTCTGGCCTCACTCATGAGTTGAACCAGCCTCTCCAAGCCGCCACCAATTATCTCTCTGTTTTGGATCAGCTCGCGTCAAAGCTAAGTTTCCCTCCGACGGTCGTTGGAGTTGTGCAAAGCTTGCGTGGCGAGCTAAAGCGTGCGACGGAGATCATTCGGCGCACTCGCCAGTTCGTTCGGCCGATGACAAACCAGATGTCCAGTGTCGAATTTGCGTCGATCATCCACGAAACGTTGGCGCTTTTGAAACATGAATTGTTGGCCCGCAAGATTCGGGTAACGTTGGATTTAAGCAAGGAAATCGAAGAGAAATCAAACGCATTGCGGGCAGATGCAATTCAATTGCAACAAGTGTTTGTCAATTTGATTAAGAATGCGATGGATGCGATCGATCAGTCGCAGGCGGAGCGCGTCATCCAGTTGCGCGCGGGCGTCGATACCAAAAGCGTCACGGTAGAAATTACCGATTCCGGATACGGAGTCCCGCAGGAGAACCTAAACCAGCTTTTTACTCCCTTCTTTACAACGAAAGAGAACGGACTAGGGCTTGGATTATCGATCAGCCGTAGTATCATCGAACAGCATGGGGGAACACTAAAGTACCGGAATAACCCTTCCACATTCCGAATTGAGCTTCCGTTTCATACTGTAGCATTTACACCGCCGGTTATCGATCGAACCAAGAATCTATTGAGATCAGGAGAGTCTCCAACATGTTAACCCCAACTGTTTACGTCATCGACGATGACGAGGGCTCCCGTAATTCGATCGAATGCTTGTTTAACGTTCACGGTATTTCGACAGCCTGTTTCGAATCACCGCAGCAGTTTTTGGACTCAAGTCTCGATAGACCGGTCGGTTGTATCGTCACCGACTTGAGCATGCCTGGCATGTCTGGACTCGAGCTATACGAGAAAACGCGCGCGGCCGGATGGAACATCCCTGCAATCATCATCACTGCCTTTGGTGAGGTGTCTTCCTGCGTGGGAGCCTTCAAAGCCGGAGTAGTGGATTACCTAGAAAAACCTGTGCAGCCAGAAGTGCTGTTGGAACGGGTCAAGGAATGTCTGACCGTGAGTGAAAAGGTTCACCACGTCGAGTTGAGCAAGCAAGCCGCTGAAAAGAAGCTGAAGACGCTGACGAACAAGGAAAACGAAGTTCTGGAACTTTTGGTCTCGGGCCAATCCATGAAGAACATCGCCGCTGAGTTTGGTACCAGTTTTCAAGCAGTGTCGCGACACCGCCAAAGGATCTTGGAAAAACTAGGGGTGGAAGGGGATGTCTCCCTGGCTCGCTGGGTGCTGGATCATCGTCGTCCCATCGAGGTCAAATAAGGTTGGAGGGCTGAACCGTCATTCGCTGTTGCCCAGAATGACTGGTATTTGAACGAGTTGTCCGCTTCGCATGACGCTTAGCACAACTTGGTCGCCCGATTTCTTTGTCTCGATGACGCTCAAGAGGTCGTCGGATTGTCGGACTTTTTGGCCGTCGATTGCAACGATCAAGTCCGACTGGCTGTGGTCGATGGATTCTTGTTCCAGTACCAGCACGCCTCGTCGCACTTTTTTCCGCTCCAACCGAGATCCTTTCACACCTGCTTTTTCCGCCGGTCCATTGCTGGTCAGGTTGACTACGAGCAGTCCTTTCTCTGTTTCGAAGACTTGCATGATGCCGATCGTGGGTCTAAGAACGCGTCCTGTTGCGAGAAGTTGCGGAACAACGCGGCGTATGGTGTTTACAGGGATAGAAAATCCGATGCCGGCATTGTCACCGCTTCTGGTTGCAATCGCGGTATTCATTCCTATCAGTTCGCCGCGAGAGCTCAGCAATGGCCCCCCCGAATTCCCTTGATTGAGAGCCGCGTCGATCTGGATGATGGATCGAATGGTCCGCCCTGTCTTGGCCGGAATTTGGCGATTGAGGCTGGAGATGATGCCGGTGCTCATGGTCCGTTCCAACCCAAACGGGTTACCGATGGCGATGATATGCTGCCCTACCTTGAGAGTCGACGAGTCTCCCCATGGCAGTGGGAACAACAACGACTCAGGTGCAGCAATTTGTAAAACAGCGATGTCGTTGTCTGGGTCCTGACCGACCAATTCTGCCGGAAATGCATCACCATTGAAGAGTGTGACGTTGATGTCCTTGGCTCCTGCGATGACGTGGTAATTAGTGAGGATGTGCCCCTGTTGATCGAAGACGCTGCCGCTGCCATTGCCTTCGATTTCGCTGTTCATCAAAAAGGCTTCGGGGCGGATGGAGCGAGTCGCGATATTGACGACGCTTCGGTTCGCACGATCGTAAACAGAAACATTGATGGCTTCTTCTGCCGTCATGGCTACGAACCCGTCGGGGAACGTTACCCCTTGGGCTGGAAAGTTTGCGGTACCTGCGTCGAGAGGGATCCCGAAATTGGTTTGGGCGGGGATATTCAGTGGGGGAACCGGCTGGATTCCACCTCCAGGGAATGGGACGCCTAATCCTGGGTCGGGCTGTTGTGTGGGGAGAACACCACGCGGTGGTTGTGCGAATGCTCGCCAGCTCGTACCGCCTCCTTGGCTGACCCAACCCAAACCTAGGCCAACCATGAGGATCGTAATTGCGACCAATCCCTTGCGAATCATGTACTATTCCTTGTAGCTGTGTACCCTTGGGGGCCGTGTCATCCGTGGCTTCCGTATTCGCACGTGGTGTTCAACCGGTGACGAAAATCGTATTCCGTGTTACCCTGTTCGTCTCATGGTTACCCAGTTGGTCCCAAGGCGAGTGATTTTGGAGCGACTGCCACTTTCGTAGGTGAGTTGCAGCTCCATTTTCTCGCGAGACAAACAGGTAACTTTCGCTGAGCTACTCCATCCTGGCATTTATCCAACTTTTTTCAAGTCGACTTCCGATGACGATCCGTACACGTTTTGCACCGAGCCCCACTGGTTATCTTCATATTGGAGGTGTTCGAACGGCACTTTTCAATTATCTGCTAGCTAAACAAGCGGGCGGACAATTTCTACTGCGGATTGATGATACCGACGCGAACCGCAATGTCGAGGCGGCGTTGCAACCGATCCTCGATGGTTTCAAGTGGCTTGGATTGGATTGGGACGAGGGGCCAGGTGTAGACGGCCCATACGCTCCTTACTTTCAGTCTCAGCGATCAGAGCAATACCAAGCCGCAGTGGCGAAATTGATTGAGTCAGGAAATGCGTACTACGACTACGCGCGTACAGAGGAGCTAGAAGCTCAACGCGAGCAAGCACGCGCAGACGGAAAGTCCTTTATCTACGATCGCCGTTTCATGGCCGATACACCGGAGAAACGGGCGGCATTTGAGGCGGAGGGCCGGCAGTTCGCTGTGCGGCTCAAAATGCCTCGCGATGGTCAATGCCAGTTTCATGATCTGGTTCGAGGTGATTGTTCCTTCGAATGGTGCGATGAGCAGGACCACGTTGTCCAGAGAGCAGACGGAACTTGTTTGTACCATTTGGCGAGCGTTGTGGACGATTACGATTTTCGCATTACGCACGTAGTGCGTGCTGTGGAGCATCTCCCGAACACGCCAAGACAGATATTCATTGCTCAGGCTCTCGGATATGAACTCCCCGTATATGCACACTTACCCTACGTCGCAGAGCCGGGCGGGACCGCAAAGCTTAGCAAACGCAAGCTGGATAAGTATCTCAAGCAAAAAGATTTCGCA
>CAIXME010000059.1 GCA_903920425.1 uncultured Pirellula sp.
CCCCTGCGGCACCGGCACCAACGCCTGAGGACGTGCTACTGTTGCGAGAGATTCGTGACTCGCTATCCAAAACCGCTCCGCGTCGCGCTGAGTAGTCAGGTTGTTAATGAAATGCCACGGAGTCGCGCGTCTCGCGACTCCGTGCACTATCCAAGCTCTCGCAGAGCATAGCATTCCTATCAATGCCGACTCTACGTACGAACGTCGTGGTAGCGTATCGAGCTAATGACGTTTTGAACGAATTGCCTGATGCCAAGCATGGCCTGACGCCACGCATTAGTAGCTCGTGGCATCAACGAAGCGGCTCCGTCACAATGTAAAGCCGTTCACGTCGACTTCGTTGTGTATCGGCATGAAGCGATAGTAGACTTCCAAAGTGAGGGTTGCCATCGCTGTGCAATACAATCTCCCTCCCACCTGGTTGAAGTGGTTTCTGCCGAAAAACCAACTTCCCTTTTCGTGTCCAACCTGCGACTGCTCCTTTACAAGGTAGTCTCGACTGAGTTGGTTCCAGCTGCTCCACTTTTCATATTTCATATGGAACAGCAATTGGGTTGCATAATAGTTGTAGTAAATCCCATCAATCGAAGGCCCAAGCTCAAATATGTATTGAGTGCCCTTCATGATGCGAGGATCGGTTCTAGACCAACCGCGATATAATCTCAGCATCAACCCGATGGCGGTCGTGCAGGCCTCCCGTTGCGTGCTTCGATAACCGTAGTATGCACCTTGTTCGCTTTGTTGGCTATCAAGAAACTTGTCCGCTCGATGGATCACATCCGGTTTAACCTTGATGCCGATTTGGTGAGCGCTCTTTAACGCCATCATCTGCCAGCCGACGATGCTCAAATCACCAGGCGTATTCGGCTGGTAGCCCCAAGACCCGTTCGAGTGTTGGGAGCGTTCAATGAAGTCGATTCCAACTTCGACAGGCACTCTCAAGATGGAGTCGCCGGTCATTTGGTACGCCTCGCACATCGCAAGAACGGCGATCCCATGTTCGTACATTTCGTACCTATCATCGTCATGTTTGAAGCGTCCATTCTCCCGGGGATCACGGGCATTGGGTGGACCGATTTTGATGGAGCTCGTGAGAAACTTGATTGCTTTATAAACTTCCGCTTTGTACGGTCCTTGTCGGTGCGTGTGTCCGGCTCCAAGAAAGCAAAGCAATGCCAACCCGGTTGCGGCAATACGCTTGGGCGATCCGATCTCCTCGGTACCGTTTGCGCAGCGTCCATCGCATGGTTTGTCCGTCATCTCGGTACTCCAAGAGCCATCGACGGCTTGGTGTTTCGCAAACCATTCCAACGCGGCATCCACTGCCGCTTCGCTTTCCTTGCTCGCGCCGTTCTGCATTCCTAGCTTGCGACGATTCTCTGGCGATCGTCCCTCCATAGAACTTGCTGCAAAAATTCCGCCAGCTCCTAATTTTGCAGGTGCAGAAGCGCTTGCATTGCTCGCCGTCTCGATGTCCGTTGGCAGCCACGCAAGCGGAGAGACCACGGGATCCGGAGTACCAGTATCCATTTGATTCAACGTCTGCACGGTGGGCTCATTGATCAGCGTGATGCTGTTCTGACTTATTTCGTCTGCAAGCCCCATCGCTTCGTTCAGCAACTCGTCAGGATCAGCCACTTCGTATCCAAACATATCACCAGCCACAGGCTCTAACTCGTCGGGTTCAATCGAGATCGCGGGGCGGATACTAACTGGCAAATTCGTCGTCACAATAGCGAAGATGAGTATCAAAAGTGTGTGAACACTGAGACTCGATATAAACGACAATCGGTCGTTAGACGATTCATGGAATCGCCACTTTTTAGCAATCTGTGTTAGCAAGAGTCGCAGTGTCGCCAAAATCGAAAACGATTTTGTTGCTGCAAGTTGCTTGCGAGATCCATTTGCAAACGGAGGTGGTTGGACAGGTGGTGCAATTGCGGACATGATAACCCCCAGCGCATGCGATTGTTAAAATCATACACTAAATACAAGACCGCTTGAGTTTGTATCACCACCCGATGCGTAAGCGAGTGGCACAGGTTCCCTCGCTTACACGTCTGGTCATGATAAAAACATCCAGCCCTAACGCGTCGGATTGTGATTTCGCATGTGCGCAGCTGCGAACACAGAAAACAAACTTTCCGTGAAACAAGATTTTGACTGCCCCAGAAATCTCCTCAGCATTCATGGATTCAAGCATTCGAATCCATGTCTGCGAGGGCGGGACAATTGAAGCGAATTGGTCGCATCAGAACCGAACAAGCCGTGACTAGCGAGAAGAAGTAGCCGCTCGCTGTTTGTTGCATGCGGCTACAAAAGAGGCTCTAGTTACCTTCTTTTAACTTCAACGCAGCGAGCTTTTCGCCTCTCTTTGCCTTGGCAAGTTCAGCTTTCGACTTCTTTGCCGCAGCAACTTCCTTAAGCTTTGCTGCTCGGTTTGCTTCCAGCTCCTGCAACTGGCGATCGTACTCAGCTTGCATTTGCGTTTGAAGTGCAGCCATCTGCTGCTGTTGCTGCATAAAGGCTTGTTGCTGATACAATCGCTGCATGTAGGCTTGCTGCTGATACGCTTGCTGCATGTATGCTTGCGGGTTGTACTGTGGCGACATGAACGACTGTGTGTTTGCATAGGTCGAGCCAGTCGACTGACTGCTTCCGCAACGCCCTCCACTTGGCCGCTGTGCCATAGCCGATGCCGAACAAGTCACTCCAAATACTACACCCAGCGTCAGTATTCGCATGGATCTCATTTCATTGCCCTCCAGAAAAGATTTCGTCCAACAGAAAAGAGATGCCGATCAGATTGCCGCGTTGCCGCAGCAAATTACCTGATGCACCCTGGCATCGTTTGGGATGCATCCATTTAGCATTCGACGAAAATGTGCCGAATGCGGCTATCCTCGTCGACCTCGTCCACGATGCGCACGGGGGGTGCGTGGCGTTAAATCGAGAGTGGAAACGTCGACACCGAGCTCAACAAGCCTCGCCTTGATTTGCGTCACGGTTAACGGGGTTCCCGCCGACTTGGCATCTTGAATCTCGGTGGTAATTGTCGTTATCGTATCCGCGCTCACCCCTAGCGCGGTCAACTTTCTGCTCAACAGGCTGAGGAAACCATCCGACCGCTCAGTGCCTGATTGGTTCTCGTGCAATCGAGGAAAGAGGGACGTCACATCGACACCTAGTTCCGTTAGACGCGTTTTGATTTGGTCGAGTGTAAGCGGGGATCCCGCAGCGGCCGCATCTTTAATCTCGGTAGAGATCGTCGTGATAATCTCGTCTGTGACTCCAGCGTCGCTCAACTTCGAAGTCAAACGCTCGACGAACCGATCAAGATGGCTCTCGGTTGTTGCCGTGAAGATCTTCGTGACGTCGACTCCAAGCTCCGTCAAACGGGCTTTAACCTGATCGAGAGTCAACGGAGTGCCAGCCGCTTGTGCGTCGGTGATTTCCGTCGAAATAGTGGCAATCGTATCAGCAGAAACTCCTGCGTCGGTCAGTTTGCTCGTTAATCGCTCGAGAAACTTGTCCGAGTGATTATCGGTTGCGACGGGAAAGACTTTGGCGATATCCACACCGAGCTCCGTCAACCTTGTCTTGATTTGCGTCAGGGTCAATGGCGTTCCGGATGTCTGCGCGGCTGATATCTCGTCGGTAATAGTTGTGATCGTTTCCGAGGAGACACCTGCATCGGTTAGTTTTTCAGTGAGATGCTCCAAGAATGATTCTCGGTTCCCGCCGTGATGAACCAACTCGCCACCGACCATGCGATCACCCACTTCAGGGCGACCTCCCGATCGCAACGTCGCGAGAATGCTGATCGCATCATCGAGCGTGAACTTGGACGCTAGCGTACCGCCAGATATCATCTGCTCAATTCGAGCGATGCGGTTTGCAACCGGGACTTCACTCGTGGTATCGCTGGCAGCAGATGCCGCATTGCGGTTGATCAGATTGATGACGATCAGTGCGTCCAACGGGGAGGTCGTCGCATCGGCGTCGACATCGGACATCACGGTATCGACGGCAGCATCGGACAATCCGCTGCTGTTCAATCGATTGATGACGACGAGTGCGTCCAATGGTGTCACCGCTCCACTACCGTCCGTATCCTCAGGGATCTCGAGATTGTGAAAGCACGCAACGTCCGATGCCATCAACGCCCTTGATTCGAGACGCTCGAATCCTCTTGTTCGTCGCTTGCTAACTCTTTGGTTCCACGAAAACTGCATTTTGGATATTCCTAAGAAAGGGGGCTTAGCACATGAATGGGCGTGCCATTTTGCGAACAAAACACTACTCGCGACCGGGCGGTGGTCGGCGATTCCGGCCTCCAGGACCACCGTCTCGCGGACCACCATCGGATTCTCGCGGGCCTCGCGGGCCGTCAGCCCCTCGAGCCTTGCTGGTCGACTCAAAAAGAGCGTTCATTTCAGCTACCTCTAGCACTTGATCGCTATTGGAATCGGCCGACTCAAACAACTTGACAAGTCGCGTATCTTTGAGCTCCGCTTTGGATAACTTGCCATCCTTGTCTTCATCCATCGTAAGCCACTTCGCGGCAAACTCTTGTGCATTTTTTGCCCCCGACGCACTGCCTCGTCCTGGCGGCCCGCCTGGACCACCGGGACCGCGCATTCCTCCTGGACCTCGCCCTTGTGGAGGCTGAGCCACAGCCACCACCATAGACAGTCCGACGAGCATCGTAACGAACAATCCTGCGATGCGAACACTTAGTATTGTCATGTTAATCTCGATCCTCTGGAGTTCGTCCAAGCACGATATCAAAATTGGCAGTCAGCTCACCCACCTTGGATTCCTTCATAGGGAGGAAATCGACGAGCAACAACTCTCGATCAATAGCATCACCCGTGTTCATAAAGATCCCGTCTTGTTGATTCCCAGCAAAACCTCTGATCATCATTTGCGTGGTGAGCAGCTCACGGTCGCCTCTCTTGATTTTGAAATGGATGTGAGGTGCTGGTCGCCCGGGATAAGGCACGGGCTTAATGGTACGGAATCGATACTCGCCCGCCGAATTCGTCTCGAACCGACCAAACCCTTGGAAGTGGACGTCGCGTTGCTTTTCCTTTGGAACGCTGTCGCGAGTGTTAAGATAAACCTCGTTGGCGTCGCACTGCCAAATTTCAACCGTAAGCCCCTTGAGCGGCTCGCCCCGCGTATTGAGCACTTTTCCAGTCAAATGCGTGATCGTACCAACTGCCGGCGTCAAACTATCGCTCAATACGATCAAGTCATTGTCTACATCCAGCGGCAGTCGGTCAGGATAAAAGGGGCCTTCTGTTACGGAAGGCGACTGCAATAGGTCAGCGAACGCCCCTCTCGAGGTGTACAGGCTCGCGGAAAAAGCGCTTGCAGCAGTCAGAAAACTGCGGCGATGGCGGAGTACATTTATCGGGATCATGGTCATTAGTTTTGCATGGGAATGTCGAACAGGATCGTTTCGGTTAATCCTCTACGACATTAGTCCCGACGTCTACCAAAAACCGCCAGTCATTTTTTCCTTTTAAATCCGAATGACTCTCGTCGTTCGAGCTTGGTACGAACCGCCATCAGGGAATTGCTGCAACAATCAAGGATCGACCGTACGAATTCCATGACCAAAATGACGCTCCCATCACAAGCGGTGCCATCAACGTGCAAACCGATTCTCAATCAAAAACGATCGCATGGAAACCTGAAAACGAAAGAGGGTTACGAACGGCAGACCGCCCGTAACCCTCGACTGAACCACTAACCCGCTCCACAGGTTCCACCCTATTTGTTCGGTCTGATCGCTCAGATCGCTCCATGCCGTCCGATCATCTTAGATTCCATTAATCAACCATGCAGAACAGAACTAGGCGCGATTCTTGATCTCGATGGTCCTCGGAGATGGCTTAGCCAACTTGGGTAGCGTCACGCGCAGCACACCGTTGTCGAACGTCGCTTCGATCTTGTCTGCATCCAGTTGCTTGGGCAGACGAACTGTGCGGCTGAATGGGCCTACCGTGCGCTCATGGCGATGAAAACTAACTCCATCCCCTGTCTTCTCGTCATTGCGATTACCGGTAACAACCAGCCTGTCTTCCTGCATCTCAATTTTTACATTCTCCAGACTCACGCCTGGCAAATCCATTAGCAATGTATATTGCGATTCATTCTCCAATATGTCCATCGCTGGAGTGTAAGTGGATGTCTTGGGAGGGCATTCGCAACCGTCTGCCTTGCACTCGCCTTGATTGAGTACATGATCGACGATAGTCTCCATCTCGGTAGCGAAATCTTGGAGAGCAACGGGTAGTTGTCGAATAGGAAATCGAAAGTGAACCATAGTAAGTGCTTTCCTTTTTTCATTGTAGGACTGTGTCAGCTGCGTTCTGTCAAACTGACAGAGAGCTTTGTTTCAACACCATGAAGGAAAGCAACATCCGTGCCAAACCAAAAATTCGCAGCTGTTCCCGTATCAAGTTCCGCGAATTCCAACTTTACGTGGTTTAACGCCCAATAGCACGACACGGCACGTTATAGAGGGGGGGACGCTTCGGGGAATAGGTTTGTAATCTGGCTGCTTCCGTAGGGGCCGCCGAGCTATGTTACGGCTCTTTGCTGTAGGGCAAAGTAGACACACAAACCTACGCGCGTGCGAGGAGCACTGATTCCTTTCAGCACGCGTCGAGTTAATGTCCTCGATTTCGTGATAGGTGGTTCACGCGGAGGCGCGGAGACGCGGGGAAGAGGTCTGATCGAAAAATGAATTCTTAAAAACTCAGTGTCTTGGTGTCTCTGTGGCGAAAGCACTTGATCATTGAGTTTAAGACCTGGTGGATCCCTCG
>CAIXME010000060.1 GCA_903920425.1 uncultured Pirellula sp.
AGACTAGACCGTCAGCCATTGAAGTCGAAGGTCATTCAACAAGCAATCGCTGGCGGCGCAAAAGCGGAACTTAACGTGATCAACGACGGAAGATGTATCATTGTGCACGTTGCCCGTTAGAATCGGAACAGTTCCCCGAATTCAATCACAAAAATGAACCCTGTACCATGCGATTGCCACATCGAGAGCTTCACCGAACGGATCGGATTGGATGGCTTCGAGCAGCCGTTCTCGGAGCAAACGACGGGATCGTTTCCACCGCGAGCCTTGTAGTCGGAGTCGCTGCCGCAAATACCGATAGCAACTCTATTCTTGTCGCAGGAGTCGCGGGATTGGTTGCCGGTGCTATGTCGATGGCTGCTGGCGAATACGTTTCCGTGAGCTCGCAGGCAGACACGGAGAAGGCTGATATCGAACGAGAGCGAGCGGAATTAGCTGCCGACCCAGTCCACGAGCACGCGGAGCTAACCGCGATTTACGAAAAGCGTGGGCTTGATCCTATTCTAGCAAGCCAAGTGGTAGACCAATTGATGAAACACGACGCATTGGGCGCTCACGCGCGAGACGAGCTTGGCATCTCCGACACGCTTAGCGCTCGACCAGTGCAAGCGGCGTTCGCATCCGCAGGCACCTTTGCGATCGGCGCTGCGATGCCGCTGTTAACGGCAGTGCTAACACCAAAAGCCGCATTGATTCCTGTGGTCGTCGCAACATCCATTCTCTTTCTCGCATTGCTCGGCGGGTTTGGAGCGTACGCAGGCGGCGCTCCGTGGTTTAAGGCCGCCGTACGAGTTACATTCTGGGGCGCACTAGCGATGGCGATCACGGCCGGCGTCGGCGCCGTCTTCGGAGCAGCAGTCTGATCCGCCCCGCTCCCTAGCTTCAAACTTCAAACTTCTTAACACGCCACCAGCAAACCATCTTCAACAACCAGTTCCACGATTTGCGGCTTGGATTGTTGCTCGGTTAGCTCACCGCGTAGGATCTTGACGTTGGACGGGGCGACGATGCCAAGCGAAATTCGGTTGCCTTGGATTTTGACGACTTCTACTGTGATGTTGCCGTCGATCACCAATTGCTCACCCACTTTGCGACTTAGAACTAGCATTTGATTCTTCCTTGATTGCGATTGTTACGGCAAGTGCGGGAATGTGTTGGTCTGCCGCGTCCCAACACAATCAATATCAGCGACCGCAGTGACAACTTAGGTCACTGCGAAAAAGAATTCGAAATGTTTTTGGCGATCAAGCTTTCCAGTAACCGCTGTCATCCACCAGATCTCGCAGTGGAACGTTGGCCAACGTTGCACCGTTGGGGAATTGCAGCGTTGCCGTTTCGCCGTCAACGGAGACAAGAATCGCTCGTTGGCCTCGCACGTAGCGGTTGCTAAGCGGGACTTCCTGACCGATCCGGGATTTAATGGCTTCCAGTTCCTTTTCGGCTTCCCTGTGGAAGTCAATTTCCTTGGGCTTCTTTGACATGGTTCATACTCCTTTGCCAAGAGTCTCTCGATAGCCATGACACGTTTGGTCAATCGCGATTCATGGCCAATTACACGGACCGTATCCCAACCTGCTAAAGACTTTATTACCACGAAGGACACGAAGAACACGAAGATTTAAAAAGCCTGGGAACTAATCCTTCGTGCTCTCGGTGTTCTTCGTGGTGGACTAATCTTGGCGCTAAAAAGGAGTTAACCACAGAGACACGGAGGCACAGAGATTTCAAAAATCCATTTTGCTTTCAACTCCTCTCCGCGCCTCCGCGTCTCCGCGTGAACCATCGAATCTGATCTAGAAGAAAACCTCGGATCTAATCCTTCGTGCTCTCGGTGTTCTTCGTGGTAAATCAATCTTGACGCAAAAGAACGGTTAACCACAGAGACACGGAGGCACAGAGTTTTCACAAATCTATTTTGCTTTCGACTCCTCTCCGCGTCTCCGCGTCTCCGCGTGAAAAATCGAGCCGGAACGCAAGAATCAAAACCGAAGGGTGAGCGAGGGAATCCACATGCCATCATCAAGAAACTCCGAATAGAAGAAGCAATCGGTCCATGTTTGCGAGATAACAACGATTCGATTAAGATCAGGCAGAGCAAATTCAGTCTTTTGGGAGCTTGGCTATGTCGACTGCAGATTTACCATCCGAGATACTTGCGTTGTCGGTGGAGGATCGTATTCAGCTTGCGATGTCCATTTGGGATAGCGTGGCGGAGGTGACACCGCATCTTTCCGACGCAGACAAGGAGCTGTTGGATGAACGCCTGCGAGAGCACCGTGAGAATCCGAATTCTGCCGAC
>CAIXME010000061.1 GCA_903920425.1 uncultured Pirellula sp.
TGCGGAAGATGTAAATCTTCCGAGTCTTCCCGTAGCGGAAGATGTGAATCTTCCGTTCGCGGAGCCTTTTTGCGTAGCGATTCCAAACGACTCTATCGGGCATTGGAAACGGGCGATTCGCCGGAACTTTCACAAGTTCCGCTACGCAGTGTTCTCGTAGCGGAAGATGTGAATCTTCCGAGTCTTCCCGTAGCGGAAGATGTAAATCTTCCGTTCGCGGAGCCTTTTTGCGTAGCGATTCCAAACGACTCTAACGGGCATTGGAAACAGGCGATTCACCGGAACTTTCACTAGTTCTGCTACGAGTGTTCGGGTACCCTTGAAGCCATCTCGCATCATGGATGCACAGTACGATTCCTATTTTTTGGAATGGGATATGAACAGGAGATCACTGAGGAAACGGAGGATGCAGCGATTTCAAATCTCCGTTCCCTCTATTACCTCCTGTTTGATTTTTTGTTTGAAATTGAACTAGGCCAGTAGCGGAAGATGCGAATCTTCCGACGGAATCGCACTTTACTCTCGCAACTCCGTAGCTCTTGCAACTCCGAATGCCTTACACCGAGTCCTGCAACTACCTCCCCTTTGCCTTGCGTATCTTCTCTAATTTGACAGCGATGTAAATTCCGATCTGGCGACGCAACGAGGCAACTGCTAACACTGCTAACACGTAGTCTGCCGAGCGTCTTTCCTGACGTGCCGCGGACTTCTCCCGATGGATCAAGGAGGATCGAAGGCAATGTTTTCTCAACCACTCAAGCGTGTTTCGAAGTCCATTGCTTGGCTATGTCCATCCATGATCGTCTTTGCGATCTTGCTACCCACCAAATTCGTTTCTGCTCAATCGGACATCCGAATCAAGGATATCTGTCGACTCAAAGGTCAAGAAGAAAACACCTTGCAAGGCCTCGGATTGGTCGTAGGCTTAAAAGGGACTGGGGACGGCGACATCAAGCCTATGACTCGGGCGCTGACCCGCACCATGCAATTGATGGGTGGGCAAGTTGCGACCGACGCGCAAGGAAGATTGCTTGAAAAGGAAATGGCCAACGCCAAAAACGTGGCGCTAGTCATGGTTGAAGTGACCATCCCGCCTACAGGCGTTCAACAGGGTGACAAGCTTAACTGCACCGTCAACGCTATTAGCGCAAAGAGTCTGGAAGGCGGCAGCCTGATGTTGACTCACCTGTTGGGGCCGCGAGCTGATAAACCGGTGGTATACGCACTGGCGAGCGGTCCCATCGTCCTTGACGACCCCAAGCTTACTACGGCCGGTAAAGTCGTAGACGGTTGCAAAATGGAGATGACCGTCGCCAACGAATTCGTCTTCAATAACAAAATCACTCTCATTGTGGATCCGGATCACCGCTCCATCGAAACCGCACAGAGCATCGAAGACATGGTGAACGATTTCCATAAAAAGGGAATCGCGAGCGCAAATCGCTCCAGTAGTTCATCCTCCAACATCGACACGAACGATTTGGCAAAGGCGATCGACCAGACAACGATCGTCGTCAACATCCCACCATCCTACAAAGACAAGCCAGTCGCGTTCGCCTCATTGATTCTCGAACTGCAATTGCTGGGGATGCACAATCGCAAACGCGTTTATATCCAAGAGCGAGAGAAAGTGGTGATCATCGGCGAGGACGTAACGATCGCTCCGGTCGTTATCTCGCACAAAAATCTAACCATATCCGCCCGAGGCGGACAACCGCTGGGCAAAACCTTTGCACCCTTGGGGACTCAAGAAAAGGCAAACGAACGCCCAACACTAAAGAATTTGAACGAAGCGCTGAACGCACTCAATGTCCCTACAGCTGACGTCATCTCGATTATCAAAGCGCTCAAACGCCAAGGTAATCTGTATGGCGAGCTGGTTATTGAATAATGTCCGTGCACGCGGCAATACATCTATTACCACCCA
>CAIXME010000062.1 GCA_903920425.1 uncultured Pirellula sp.
GGCATGTATTCAAGTGGCATTTTCGCATCATGATGCAGCCCAATGTGATCAACGGAGCGGTTGCGAAACCGAACTCCTCGGCTCCAAGCAACGCGGCCATCACGACGTCGCGACCAGTCTTGAGACCACCATCGGTTTGCAGGGTAACTCGGCTGCGTAGATTGTTCAGAACCAGGGTTTGATGGGTCTCAGCAATCCCTAATTCCCAAGGCAATCCAGCGTGTTTGATGCTGGTCAATGGCGATGCACCGGTACCACCCGTGTCGCCGCTGATCAAGATATGGTCAGCGTGCGCTTTGGCGACTCCAGACGCGACAACACCGACGCCAACTTCGCTCACCAGTTTGACACTGACGCGAGCGCTCGGGTTGCTATTCTTCAAATCGTGAATCAGCTGTGCCAAGTCTTCGATCGAATAGATATCGTGGTGCGGAGGCGGACTGATCAGTCCAACACCTGGCGTGCTGTATCGGATACGAGCAATGTACTTGTCGACTTTCTTGCCGGGCAGCTCTCCACCTTCGCCTGGCTTAGCACCTTGCGAAATTTTGATTTGGAGTTCATCGGCATTTGCCAAATACTCGATCGTTACACCAAACCGACCGGATGCAACTTGTTTGATTGCGGATCGTTTGCTGTCACCGTTTGGCATCGGCTTGAATCGAACAGGATCTTCGCCCCCTTCGCCCGTATTGCTCTTTCCGCCGAGTCGGTTCATCGCGATCGCAATGGTCTCGTGCGCTTCTGCACTGATGGAGCCCAAGCTCATTGCGCCTGTGCAGAATCGCTTTACGATATCCTTTGCCGATTCCACTTCTTCGATGTCAATCGCGGGGCCTGCGACCCCTTCTTTGACTTCGAGCAGACCACGCAACGCATACTTCATCTTCGCATCGTTGTTGATGTGGTCCGCGAAACGACGATAAGCGTTCTTGTCACCTGCTCGTGCGGCGACTTGGATATCAGCGATGGCCGCGGGATCCCAACCATGCCGTTCCCCTTCGGCACGCCAGTGGAATTCCCCTACGTTGGCCAACATGGGTAGAGCATTGGACTTGTTGGCTGGAAAGCCTAAAGCGTGTCGACGCAAGGTTTCCTCGGCCAGGATGTCAAAGCTGCAGCCTTGGATTCGGCTATTGGTACCGGTGAAGCAACGAGCGATCACTTCGTCTTTCAGACCCAACGCTTCGAAAATGCGGGCGCCTTTGTAACTGGCCAGGGTACTAATCCCCATCTTGGCCATAACCTTCATCATTCCCTTGCCGACCGCTTTGCGGTAGCTGGCTACGATTTTGTTATCGTCCATTCCTTCGAGAAGTCCGTCTCGGCTTGCTTGCCAAAGAGACTCGAACGCCAAGTAAGGATTGATTGCATCGGCTCCGTAACCGACGAGCAAGCAGTGGTGGTGTACCTCTCTCGCTTCGCCTGTTTCCAGGATCAAGCCAATTTGCGTTCGCTTAGCGACTTTGACCAAATGATGGTGGACCGCGCCGCTGGCCAAAAGGATGCTGGTCGCCACTCGATCTTGGCTAATATTGCGATCGCTCAACACGATCATCGTATACTTCTCATCGATCGCTTGCTCAGCCTCTTTGCAAATGCGATCCAGAGTTTCTTCGATACCGGCTTTGCCGCGAGCTCGGTCGAACGTAATGTCGATTGTCTTGGTTTTCCAACCTCGCATCGTCATGTGCGAGATAGCCGCCAACTCTTCGTTGGTGAGGATCGGTTGAGGGATCATCAACCGATGGCAGTGCGAAGGCGTTGCGTCGAGCAAGTTTTGTTCTGGGCCGACGTAGCATTCCAGCGACATGATCACGTCTTCCCGGATCGAATCGATCGCTGGGTTCGTGACCTGTGCAAAAAGTTGCTTGAAGTAATCGTAGATGAGCCTAGGCTGATCGCTCAAACATGCCAGCGCCGAATCATTACCCATCGACCCGATCGGATCTTGTTGGGCGTTGATCATGGGCAACAGCATGAACTGCATCGTTTCAAGCGTGTATCCGAACGCTTGCATGCGAGGCAGTAGGGTTTCAGGATAGAAGCCGTGCGACTCTTGGTCTGTCGAGAGTTCATCGAGCGTGATCCGCTCCGCCTTGAGCCACTCTTCGTAAGGACGCTTGGCTGCGAATGTTTCTTTGAGCTCTTCGTCCGGGATCAAACGCCCTTCTTCGAAATCGATCAAGAACATTCGGCCTGGCTGCAATCGTCCTTTGGATTTTACGATAGCAGGGTCGACAGGTAGCACTCCGACTTCGCTGGCCATGATGACGCGATCGTCTGTCGTGATGTAGTAGCGGCTTGGGCGCAAACCGTTTCGGTCGAGGGTAGCACCGATATAGTGCCCATCGGTAAACACGATGGAAGCCGGCCCGTCCCATGGTTCCATCATGCAGCTAAAGTACTCGTAAAACGCGCGCTTGCCTGGCGACATCGTTTCATGCTTTTGCCATGCTTCGGGCACCATCATCATGACGGCTTCTTGCAGAGTGCGGCCGTTGAGCAACAGGAATTCCAAGACGTTGTCGAACGTACCCGAATCGCTGCAGTTGGGTTCCACCACAGGGAACAGCTTTTTCAGTTCGTCTCCGAACACCGCGCTTTGCGCGTTCCCCTCGCGGGCTCGCATCCAATTGATGTTCCCTCGCAGCGTATTGATTTCGCCGTTGTGGCTCATGAAACGCAGTGGCTGAGCACGGTCCCAGCTTGGAAAGGTGTTGGTCGAGAAACGGGAGTGCACCATCGCGAGGTGCGTTTCGAAGTCCTCGTCCATCAAGTCTGGATAATAGGGGACAACTTGCGCTGGCGTCAGCATGCCCTTGTAGATCAAAGTCTTCGTCGAAAGCGAACAGACGTAGAATAACGTCGCTTGCTTTAGGTTCTTGTCGGTTCGCAAAGCATGGCTAGCTTGTTTGCGAATCAAATAGAGCCGGCGTTCGAATTCCTCTGGCGTGATCCCATCTTTCGCCTTGATGAAGACTTGTTCCATGTGCGGTTCGGCAAGCCGAGCGCTAGGGCCAATGTCTGCGACATCAGGTGCTTGAGGAACATCGCGCCAGCCTAATAGCTTTTGGCCTTCGGCAGCGATCAACCGGTTCAGCGTTTGCTTGCAGTGATCGCGTTCCGTCGAGTCCTTGGGCAAAAAGATATTGCCAACGGAGTAGTAGCCGACCTTTGGCAGATCCACGCCGAGCTCGCTCAAGGCGATACGACGGAGGAACTTGTCTGGCATCCCGACGAGGATACCAGCGCCGTCGCCCGTATTGGTTTCGCAACCGCACGCACCGCGGTGGTCCATGTTCTTGAGGATGATGTCGGCGTCCAAGACGATTTGATGGCTCGCCTTGCCTTTGACGTTAGCGACGAATCCAACACCGCACGAATCCTTTTCCAAATCGGGATCGTAAAGTCCTTGCTTTTCTGGGAAACCAAAAGGTGCATTCATGCTTGGTTGAATCCTGTCTCTATAATTGTCGTCGTTGAGTGTGTGTCGTAGCGCGATGTGTTTTTCACATCACGCAGGAGGAGCAAAAGAAATGGGCGTTTTCTACTGCCCGCATCATCTCGCCATCGAAGGCTTATTCGATAGGGAGTCTTCTGCGCTTGGTTTCTGTTCTTCGGGAGCCGACTCTTCGCTGGTCAATGATCCCGACTGGTCCATATTTTCTTGATCCCAAATTCGGTTCTTCATCACCAAGTCCATGAAGCTGCGGGCTGCTCGACTGAGTGAGACGTCTCGCCGCTGAATGATTCCAAGCGGACGAGTCAGCTCGAGACGATCGCACTGGATCACCTTGAGAGAGCCTGACGCCAACTCGCTTCGAACCGTTAACATCGGGAGGAAAGCAACACCGCTATCGATAATCGCTGCGTGCTTGACCGAGTCGATGTTGTCCAACTCGACCACGACCCGCATCGTCACGCCAAGATTACGTAGTTCTTTGTCGATCTCTTGGCGGATACGAAGATTGCTTGCGAATGCAACCATTCCGACTTGGGATAAAGCCTCAGGTGAAATCCGTCCCATGGATGCAAGGCGATGTCGCGGAGAAGCGACCAAAATCATTGGCTCATGTCTCCAAAGGGTCGTCTGCAAGGACGGATGGTTCTGGTCTGGATAGCTGACCATCCCAAAATCGACCGTTCCCTGTTCGACCATCCGATAGACTTCGTGCGGATGGGCCAACTGGGATGCGAACGTGGCTCGCGGATAGTTTTGTTGGAATTTCTCTTCCAACGTAGGTAGGTAGCTCAGCCCCATCGAATAGATCGATGCAACCACAACGTGGCCGACCACCTCTTCGCCCGAAGCACTACCACCCAATCGCACTTCATCCACCAAGGTATCGAATTGGCGAAGCACTCCAGCGAGCCCATCGTAGAACTTCTGCCCTTCGGCGGTCAAAACGAACGGACGCTTTGTCCGATCGATCAACTGCACCGATAGGAAGTCTTCTAAATGTTGTACGCTCTGGCTTGCGGCGCTTTGTGTCATTCCGTGGTCGCTGGCTGCATGCGAAAAGCTCCTACGACGCACGACGTCGTAAAAGACCTTGAGAGATCGGATGTGAACAGCTCCGTGGGAGCTAGCAGCTCTTTTATTATTCTTGTTAATTTTGCGGCTCCTGTATTAACTTTGCCGATCCGAAGTCTATCAGTTTGGATGAAAGAGTCAAGTGAAGACGGCCACAACTTTGGCCTAAAACGGATAAGGGGGCGGATCA
>CAIXME010000063.1 GCA_903920425.1 uncultured Pirellula sp.
AGGTCATGAAGAACACGAAGAACAAAAAAGAAAGCTCGGCACTAATTCTTCGTGCTCTCAGTGTTCTTCGTGGTGGATCACGTTTGGCGTCAGAGAAGGGGCTAATCAGAGAGACACGGGGCCACAGAGATATCAGGAATCGTGTTTTTGATTTCAACTCGACTCTGTGGCTTGTTGACTCTGTGTGAGTC
The DNA here is from genome assembly GCA_903920425.1 of uncultured Pirellula sp. Classification (GTDB taxonomy): domain Bacteria; phylum Planctomycetota; class Planctomycetia; order Pirellulales; family Pirellulaceae; genus JBKCUI01. The sequence goes on from CAIXME010000063.1 coordinate 192, forward strand.
AACGCCCCTGAATGCGATGATCACAACCCGACGCGTGAGTTTTGAAGTTGCGCTGTTTGTATTTAGGGCTGAAGGCCCGACACATCCTCTGCCGGTGCCGTGAGGCCTCATCGTACCACATATCTGAGCGTCAAAAAAATTTTTAGGCGTAGGTGTCTGGACCAAATCTTTCCCAGGCCGTTGCGAAATCATTCAATCTTTGCAATCCGAGCCAGAGTGTCTGCGTACCGGGTTTGGTCGTACCTCGGATAACATAGCCTCCAAGGGAGGCGACCATTTTCACGACATCGCGCAATCGTGGAGGTTCCGATGGAATCGATTTCTTAACCAGCATTAGCAAGGGCTTCCATTCGCTTGGACTGAACACTATTTCACAGCACACATCCGGACACTCCTCGCTCAATCGACACAGGTGGAGTATTCGCCATGCGATGATCGTGTAGATCGCTAAACAGTTTTCCAGTCTCGTGTAACGTTCAAAGTAACGCTCCTCGATCCGACAGCCTGATTTCAGTGTTCGAAAGAAAATCTCGATTTGCCAACGACAACAGTAGTAGGCAATTACAGTTTGAACATCCTCCAAAGTAGTAATGGGAAGAGTTGTGATGAGTAACCATTGAATCGGGATTTGCCCCTCAGGCGGATCGATCTCTTCGACAAGAACGACATTGACTTTAACATCCTTTACAATCGATGAATTGCATCGTTGCGGTCGATTGACTCGTACAGATGTTGCTCTAATCGAAACAATGGCAGTTCGTGCTTCTCGAGCTTGGGTTCGCTTCTTTTTGTTGGCGGGGATCTTTTCTTTTCGTTTACTAATATCAATGGTTTGTGTTGCCAGCACGGGTTGGGACCTGACAGTATCCAACAGCGGTTTCGATTCGTTTCCTTTACAATCATCGTCATGGTTTGCGGAGCTTACCGAGCGGTCATAGCATCCTCGAATCAAGAGGTCCGCTTGTCCATTTTCTGTCTGGCATGGTTCTGCGAAAAGTTCGTAGATATCGGATTCGCTATCGGAAATGCACACACAACGGGTATCAGGACATTGCCTGGCAATATCAATGGCTTTTCGCCACCCCTCAAGCCATCGAAAACTCTCTTTCTCCTGTATTGGAAGCTTCCTTCGAGCTTTATCCTTCTCTTGTGGTGTTAGCTCCTTATGGATCGATTCTCGAACCCACCTCTTATTCCAAATAATGCCCAAAGGAACAAGAGAAGGTTCAAACGCCATCATCGGATGGAATAAACCTCCCAACTGAGAATCCGAATTCAGTGGCCCCGCACCTACAACGATCGATTCAGGGCGAGAAAGATCGATCTCTGTTGTGTCTTGCACAAGAAGTACGATCTTCTTGCCTCGAATTCGCTCCAAAGTTGTACGAGCGTGCGAATCGAAAATCTCTTGGGCCGAGACATTCTTGTTGTCGAAAAACCGATACGCAGCTTCCATTTCGGCGCGTCCATCGCAGGCCGATGGTATGCTCATGTTGGGCTTTTCTCCAAGCCTTGCGACGATCTGGGAGAGTCTTTTGTTAAGCCTTAAGTCGCCGAAATCGCAATGCTGAACTTCATTCTTAATATCGGTTGAATTCATGCTCGCTCCTTGAAATGAGGCGAGCATCCCTTCGCAAAATCAATTCCTTCGGGCTACATCATTCGCGTTCCGTCTCGAAAAGTCCAACGACCTGACTAGAGTACTGACCTCAACGCATCGCTAGCAAAACGAGATGTGTGGTACGATGAGGCCTCACGGCACCGGCAGAGGATGTATCGGGCCTTCAGCCCTAAATACAAATAGCGCAACCTCAAAACGTACGCGTCCGGTGGTGATATTTACTTTGCCTGGCGGCA
>CAIXME010000064.1 GCA_903920425.1 uncultured Pirellula sp.
ACGGTTGTCGTTCAAGCCATCGATCAATCCTTGACCGGACCTACTAGGTCGTTGGTGATTTCCGTTAACGACTTGAACGATCCGGTTACCAACGTACTGCTCTCGTCGTCGGTGATCGATGAAAACGCGGCATTGGGTACTATCGTTGGTAAGCTCACCTCGACCGATGAAGATTTGGTCGGAGTGCACTCGTACACCTTGGTTAGTGGTACAGGAGCAACCGACAACGCAAGTTTTGCGATCGTTGGCGATGAGCTGCGGTCGGCGGCAATTTTCGATTTTGAGGTATCTTCGACGAAAACGATTCGTGTACGTGGAACGGATGCTGGCGGATCGTTCTTTGAAAAGGTCTTCCCGATTACGGTTCGAAACCTTGCGGAGGCACCTACCGGTTTGGCGCTTAGCAAGAACCGCATCAATGAAAACCTGCCAGCCAACAGTCTCGTCGGACTATTGAGTGCAAGCGACAGCGATGTGGGAGACGCAATAACGTATTCGCTGGTAACGGGTACGGGCTCGGATGATAACGCAGCGTTTTCGATCTTCGGTTCGCAATTGCTCGCGAAGAATGGTTTCGATTTCGAAACCGACTCAAGCTATACGGTTCGAGTTCGCGCCACGGATAGTACCGCTCGGAGCGTCGAGTCGGTATTTAGCATCAGCGTGGACAACGTCAATGAGGTTCCATCGGGAATTGTTCTTTCCAGCAACAGTGTGGCTGAGAACAGGCCCGTCGGGACATCGCTGGCCTTGCTTTCGACAACCGATTCGGATCTTGGTGAAACCTATACCTATAGTTTCATTCCAACGGCCGTTTTTGGTGACAACGTCAACTTCGAAATCGTTGGCAATGAGTTGCGGTCGAAGATCAAGTTCAACTACGAAGTTCGATCGACCTATCAAGTTTCCATTCGAAGTACGGACTCTTCGGGATTGTCTGTAGACGTGCCGTTGGCATTTAATGTGACCGATGTCAATGAATTGCCTCCAGTTGCGGTAGCAGATAGCGCCAAGACGACGACGGATAGCATCGTGATTATCAATGTATTGGGTAACGATACGGACGCTGATAGTACCATCGATGTTTCCACGGTTCGTATTGTGACGCCACCATCGCAAGGTTCCGTTCGCGTACTGACCGACGGTCGCATCGAATTCACGCCTCCTGTTAATCTTCGAGCGACATCGACTTTCTCGTACTCGGTCAAGGATAGCGATGGCGTCTCGAGTAACTCGGCGGTTGTTTCCATCTTGGCGTACTCAGCCTTCCAGAATCAGCGCATGGCGTTGGATGTCGATGCAGATGGTTCTATCACACCTCTTGATGTTCTAACCATCGTCAACGATATCAATACGAGAGGTCTACGCGTTCTTCCGACCGGAGTGCCTGAGACCGCTCCGTACTTGGATACCAATGGCAACGGCCAGACCGATCCTCTGGATGCACTTGCTGTTATTAATCATTTGAACACTTTGGCTGGCGGAGAAGGAGAGCGTTCTGCGAAGTCTGTTGACCAAGTATGGAGCGATCCAACCTTGTTGAGCGACAGTCGCAAGAAAGAGTCGAGCAGCGAATTGTCTGCCTCGATGCTCTCCATTGATGATTACTTCCGAGATTTGGAACAAGGTCGCAAACGCCGTTCCTAGAAGAGTACGATTCGAGTGTGGTTTCGTAACGGAAAGCCGATATGTGTTATAACTATCGGCTTTCTTTTTGTACCAACGGCATCATTTGAACCAAGGCTTTCATGACGGAAACGACACCTCCACATTCAAACGGGGCAGGAACACGTGGTGACGCGACGCAGTTGCGTTCCAATAGGTGGTTTGGTCCCGATGACCTCAGGAGCTTTGGGCACCGGTCTCGATTAAAAGGGATGGGGTTTGATGATGAGGATTATTTAGGCAAACCCGTCGTGGCGATCCTGAATACCTGGAGCGATCTCAATACTTGTCATTCGCATTTCAAACAGCGTGTGGACGAAATCAAGCGAGGTGTTCTTCAAGCGGGTGGCTTTCCAGTGGAAGTGCCTGTGATGAGCCTCGGCGAAATGCTGATGAAGCCGACGACGATGCTATATCGCAATCTGTTGGCGATGGAGACAGAGGAAGTCTTGCGGTGCCACCCAATCGACGCGGCTATTTTGATGGGTGGATGCGACAAAACCGTACCGGCTATGATCATGGGGGCGATCTCTGCCGACATTCCGAGTGTGTTCTTTCCCGCTGGACCGATGCTCAAAGCCTATTGGAAGGACCAGACTCTCGGTAGTGGAACCGACGCATGGAAGTATTGGGCGGAACGGTGTGCTGGGAATCTTTGCGATAGCGATTGGAAGGGTGTCGAGAATTGCATTGCTCGATCCGCGGGGACATGCATGACCATGGGAACCGCTTCTACGATGGCCTGTATTGCGGAAGCTCTTGGGTTGACGTTGCCCTACGCCAGCAGTATCCCTGCTGTGGTTGCCGAGCATAGTCGGCTCGCCGTAGCAACCGGTCGAATGGCTGTAGATCTAGCTTGGCGAAATGTAACCCCGCGAAGTATTTTGACACGTGAGAGTTTCGAAAACGCCATGGCAACGCAGTTGTCGCTCAGCGGGTCGACCAATGCGATCGTACATATGATCGCAATGGCTGGGCGAGCAGGCATCAAGATTACGCTCAGTGATTTCGATGCCCTTTCTGAGAGAGTTCCCGTATTGGCAAACCTCAGACCGAGTGGCACCCATTTGATGGAGGATTTTCATCAAGCTGGAGGGTTGCCTGGTTTGTTATCGCAGATGCGAGATCTTCTGCATCTGAATGAAAAGACCATCAATGGTATGTCGATTGGTGAGCAGATTCAAAATGCGGAAGTGATTGATTTCGATGTCATTCGGCGTCGAGAAAACCCCATCTGGCCAACCGGTGGTACGTGCGTTCTCAAGGGGAACCTGTCGCCAAATGGTTGCGTGCTCAAGACGGTCGCCGCGGATCCCAAATTGCACAAGCATCGCGGACCTGCATTCGTTTTTGAGAATTACGATGAGCTCAAAAAGCGAATCAATACGCCCGACCTGGAGGTCACAGCGGAATCCGTTATCGTTCTTCGAAGTGCTGGTCCGATAGGAGCGCCAGGCTTTCCTGAATGGGGCATGTTGCCGATTCCAGGGAAATTGCTCAAGCAGGGCGTGCGGGATATGGTTCGTATTTCCGATGCGCGTATGAGCGGGACCAGCTATGGAACCTGTATCCTGCACATATCACCAGAATCTCATCTTGGTGGCCCGCTCGCGTTAGTGCAAACGGGCGATATGATCGAACTGGATGTATCGCGACGTACCCTAAATTTGCTGGTGGACGAATCCGTTTTGGCGGAACGCAGGGCCGCATGGGTCCCACCTAGCCGAACATGGGAACGAGGCTATCATCAGCTTTTTGCAAGCCATGTAACGCAAGCCCATGAGGGATGCGATTTCGACTTTCTCCATGGGCACTCCTCGAAACAAGAACCGGACATATTCTAATGTGGACTTCGGCGATTACCTCAGAACTGCTATCCCAAAGTGTCATTGCCGTTCCGCCATTGGCTCGCGACTCGGCTCGCAAAATTTGCAAAACAGAAAACAAAAAGCTAATCCAATGGATTGAACGAGGTGGTGTGACCACGCTTCTCTACGGAGGAAATGCAGTTTTCTATCATCTCAAACTTTCCGAATATGCGGACGCTCTGAGTACGTTGGAATCCGCGGCTGCACCGAATACATGCGTCATCCCGTCGGTTGGACCAGCTTTTGGCACCATGATGGATCAAGCGGAAGTGTTGCGGGATTATTCATTCCCGACGGTCATGGTCTTGCCACAGCGAGAGATAGCGGATGCCGATGGCATCGCCACGGGAATCCGTCTGTTTGCAGAACACTACGGAAAGCCCGTTGTCGTGTATCTCAAGCATGATCGATGGTTGCCACCCTCCACCGTCCAATCCCTTTATCGTGATGGTCTGATTAGTTGGATCAAGTATGCTGTGGTACGAGACAATCCGCTGGATGACAACTATCTGCGAGAAGTTCTGCAAGCCGTGCCGGCTGAGATTGTTGTCAGCGGCATTGGAGAGCAGCCTGCTATCATCCACATGCGTGATTTTGGAGTAGGGGGATTCACGAGTGGTTGTGTTTGTATTGCCCCAGCTCGTTCACAAGCCATGCTCAATGCGATTCACGCAAAGGATTTTAAAAAGGCTGAGGAGATTCGGGCAAGTTTCGAACCTCTCGAGAATTTACGCAATGCGATCCAGCCTATTCGAGTGCTCCATCACGCGGTAGCGGCATCTGGCATTGCAGCTACCGGCCCGATGCAGCCTATGCTGGGCGAACTCGCGCCCGACCAACAAGAGATGGTCGGAAAGGCTGCCAGAGCGTTGGCCTCTGCGGATTGATCACGTATCCGTACCAATCCGCAGAAGCAAACCAAATTCAATCTATCGACCAGCTACTTTTCGAATTGGACCGACGAGGTAACCTGGATTGTTTTGCATGGCGATTTGCGATGCAATCGAGCTGTTTGTCGCTGATACGATAACAGTCATCGGGTATGCAGGAACTCCGGCTGGTGGATATAGGTAAACTTCCCACATATCGATTAGACCCGCGTTTACAGCTGTCAGCTGCAATTGAAGTCGGGCGATCTGCATTTGCTCTGCTTGCTGTTGTTGGTATGCCGCGGCCTGCGACTGCAAGTACAACGCGTTCTGTCTCTGCTGTTCTTGCTTTTCTTCTGCGGCACCTTGAGCAGCAGCCCATTGATCCCAGGATGGTTTCAATGTTTGCAAGTCCTTGTCGTCAAAGACAAAGAACGGGAACGCGTACTCGTCACCGTTATTTAGTTCGAGCAAAACACCTTCGCAATGAAACGTCTTGGGATCTGCTTTGAGTTGGACAACCCAAGCCATGAATTCTTTATCGTCTTTGAATTTCTTATTTTCAAAGTACTCGACGATATGAGGAACCATGCGACGATAAATCTCGGGAAGATTTTCCAGAGGGCGATCGTTGACATAGACCTTGCCTCGGCGGCGTTGGATTGTGACATCTTTACGAGCAAAATCGACGACCTTGCCAAACACGGTAATGCCATTCTTTAATTTCCAAGCATGCTTTTCGCCATCACCGGCCAGCTTTTTCAACACTTCATCGGAGTCGATGTACTTTCGGTCGGCTTCGGATAACTTTTCGATCGGAAAGGCGAGCAGTTCCTGTCCTTTCGAGCTTTTGTCGAGCTTAATCACGATTTCTGTCGCATCCATGGCGATCAGTGTCCCCGAGACTTTGTAGCTCCCCGTGCTATCCGTCCATTCGTGGGCCATCGCACAAACCTGGCATGAGGCTGCGATTATCAACGCAAGTAGACTGGTTTTCATGGCTGCGCGTAGTTCTTTGGACAATTTGAGTCTCATGGGAAGTGGAGTCTCCTAAATGGAAGTCGGAAAGCAAATGGGTGCTGTCGGTAATAGAATAGTTGAAATCATATCTCAGTGAGCCAAAACCGCCAACAATTCAATGCATTGACGGCAGCATATGGGCGAACATAACGGATGCGATTTCGACCTGCGGGCGAACATAAATTCGTTGGTTATTCGTAAAACCGCAGCTTGTAATTTGAATCTGCAACAAAGATAATCCGCTGGGATGGCACGGAGCTGGTTTTGGTGTAATCGGCAGGAAGCGCGAGCGACATTTTTTTGAATTCCCCGGGGATAAATGATGAAATTGGTAACACGGTTTTGCAGCTCACTCACACTCTCTCTGTGCTTGGGGTTGTCAATATTTCCAGCGGCCGCTCAGGAACCTAGTTTGGCAGACGTGCTTGGTTCCACTCCTGAGCGCGCCAATGCTATTCTGTATTTTGATGCTCCGAGCGTTCGCGAATTCACTAAAGGTACGCCCTTGCATGATGACTTGTCCGAAAAGCTCGGTGAAGTGCGCATCGCGGCAGGTTTGGATTTGAAGACTCTGGAGCCGAACTGGGAAATTGGGTACGTGACCGTCGCTAATTTGCCCGATGCCAATTGGCTTGCCAAGGCAGTTGGCGGCTATGCGGATTCCATCGCTGACAAGCCAGTCGTTTGGTCCCCCCGCAATGCGTACTTGGTGCCTAACGGCAACAGTGTCTTGGGGGTCGTTCGTCCTGCCGATCGTAAACTCGCTGGCCGCTGGCTGAAGAAGGAAACCAGCGGTTCGGCCGCCTATCTTCAAAAGCAGGCAGCGCAAGGGCTCAAGTTCATCTCCGTTTTGTTAGCCGTGGATCTGGAGGATGTATGGTCCCCATGGGCGATCCAACAACGGATCGAATCCATGGAATCGTTAAAGGGAGCTGACCTCAAATCCATTTCTTCCGTTATGTCGTCCATTAAAGGTCTGCGGGTGATTGCGAGCCGAAAGAATTTGGACGAGTGCATCATCAGTCTAGATTTTGGAAATTCGCCCGCTTCATTGCTTCCCGTCGCCAAGAATTTCTTTGTAGAGGTCCTGGAACGAAACCATTCTTCGATCCCAGAAGCCTCTAAGTGGACGGCCAGTGTTGATGGAAACACGCTTTCCTTCCGAGGAACCATTTCGCCAGCAACGTTGGATGACATGTTGGGTCTATTTACCCTGCAGCAACAGGCCAGTAGCTTGCCGACAAACAAGTCAACAGAAGAACTGACCGCGTCCAGCGATAGCGCTGTAATCGAAGCGTCGAAGGCTTATTTTGCCAAAACGTCAAGTATCATCAAACGAGTCCGTGACTACTCGGCCGGAAACACCGGTGAACGAGCTCAATGGAATGCCCGGATGGCGAACCGCATCGATGAATTGCCAACGCTCAACGTCGATCCTGAGTTGATCGAGTTTGGTGCTAACGTATCGCAAGGACTTCGTGGAAACGCGGTGACTCTCCAGCAAACCAACATTACCAGCAGCACCAATGCAATGATCAATGCCGGTAATGCCTATGGGTACAACAACAACGGCTATTACAACGATGGCAATTCCCCTCTCCAGTATCGCGCGATGGCCCGAGGTGTCGGTTTCTCCGCATACAAAGAGCTGATCTCTGCGATCGACCAAATGGAAGGCGATATCCGTCGACGCATGACCGAAAAGTTTAAAGTACAGTTCTAGTCAACAATGCTGCCGAATGATTTCTATTTCGGCATCCTTGACCGTTTTTGGCCCTATCCATCTTTCACATGCTGGATAGGGTAAATTCACTAGTGAAGGTTGCCGGTCACAGCCCCCGAATATGAATCCAAGTGGACGAGGTTAGAAATGCAAAAGAAATCCATTAGCCAATACGTAACCATGCTAATCGCTGGCATTGCTATGGGCCTTGTTGCAGCTGCCGCCACATATCGGTCGGACTCTGTGTCGTCGGCAAAGCCTGCTGGGGAGCAGCAGCATCCAGTGAGTCTCGAGACGAGCATCTCAACAAAACTGGATGAGTGTGACGGCACTTGTTGCGGAAATCTTTCCTCCAAGGAACTCATGCTTCGGCAACTCAGCGGAGACAAAGCAAAGTAGTCCTTGGCGTTTCTGCACGATTGCGGTTATTTGCTTGCGG
>CAIXME010000065.1 GCA_903920425.1 uncultured Pirellula sp.
CAAAAAAGCTCGAACGACAGGTTGGCAAAAAAGTGAGCATCCAAATTCGTCCAGCGACGATGAACATTTCGTCGATGGCCCATTAATCGCTACCTTGGCTCACGGAAAACCCAATCCAAACCCTTGAATCTAGGCTTAAACCGCAGTCTATCAGGGACCAGGGTGGCATCGCAACGTCTCTGATGCTTGATATTCCATTGCTATTTCTTGCGATCGTCGTGCATCGGGTTTAGCAACCATGTTTTGGACGATCGTTGAGCAGATTGCAACATTTTAGAACAACGGATTCAAATTGCACGCCACTTTAAGCGGTGGAAACCAGTTGGTATGACGATTGCGTTGGCTTTACGCATAGGCTCGATCCAATGGTGATCTAGCAGTAACTCGTTCGACTCGAAAGCAAAGGCAATCACATGCTATCCAAAACGGAATTGATGGGAAATTGGAATGGAATCGTAGGCTCGATACGCGAAAAGTTTGGAGAATTCACTAACGATGAATTAGCCAAAGTTGAGGGCAACTACGAGCAGCTGGTCGGCTTGATCCAAAGAAAATCGGGGCAAACCAAAGAGGACATCGCCTCCTTCCTTTCGGACTGCAGCGAATCCGCCAGCACGATGTATGGTCAAGTCGCCAACCGCACTTCCCAGTATGCAGATGCAGCGGGCGAAATGATTCGCGACAATTACGATCGCGTCTCTTCCGAGGCGAAAAAGGGACTCGACTATACCGCCAAAAGCGTGGGACGCCGACCGTTCGAGTCGATCGCGTTGGCCGTTGGATCTGGAATCGTCGCTGGTTTGATGCTTGGATACGCGATGTCGAATCGAAAGCGATAATGATGAACGCCGGGCTTAATCATTCGAGTCCTGACGCCGACCAAATCGTCCATCAAATGCAGCTTGCTAGATCCGCAGGCAGAGAGCAAATCGCAGAGCTGCATGTTGAGGCGAAACGTCTCCTCGACTGGAAGGAGTACGTCCGCTCGATGCCGATCTTGACTGTTGCCGCCGCATCCCTTTTTGGGTATGGCGTCGTCCGCAATGCAGCGCTCGTATTCCAGAGAACAAATTCGCCTGCATTGAATGTAGACAACGCAATCAGCAGCACAAAGACGTTGCAATCTACACTCACAGCGTCCCTCTCCACCCTGGCCATGTCGATTTTGTCCAATGCCGTCAGATCGTATCTTCGAAAGCTAACGCAAAGCAGGAATCTAGATGGAGACTGAAATGGTCGACTTCACAGCCACAACTACCACGCTACTGCCACGTCATGAGGAAAGTCGAAGAGCTGGCGAACGTGTAGATAGCTTGCAGCTGCAGCCACATACTCAGGCTTGTTCGACCGTGATGCGGGCCGCTCGCCAGTTTATTGCTGCTAGGCCAAAGGCATGCATCGCGGTTGCTGCATTGATCGGAGGTGTATTAGGATGGTTAACAACGAAAAAATGAATGGCAAGTACGAACACCCAAGCCCGTTAGGGGACCTAAGGTCATCAGCCGGTGCATTTGCAAGTGTGTTGCTGGAGCTAGCGGAGTTACAAGGCAAACTGTTTCGTGCTGAATTGAAATCGGCCATGCAACAGTCCATCGGTTCGGCGGTTGCGATAGTTCTTTCCTTGTCCTGCCTTCTCGGAAGCTTGCCCGTCATCTTTCTCGGACTTTCTTCTGCCATCGCCTATTGCTGTGGTATCGAAGCTTGGTCGGCTCAGTTGCTCGTAGGTGGCAGCATTTCCTTGATCAGCGTCTTGATCGCTGCAATTTCGGTGAGAAAGGTCACTCAAGTCAGCCGTCAGTTTAAACGCAGCGCAGACGAGTTATCGAATAACATCGAGTGGACTAAAAAGGCGTTTCGTGGGGCCTCTTCTCGATAGCAACTTGTTCGAGTTGAGCCAATCCAATGACAGATATTTCCGAATACTAACTACCTAAAACTACAGGAGATCAGAATGACAAGATCACATGAATCAAGAGACGGCATGGTCGATCACGATGCAATGCGGAGCGCTCGCGAGCAGTTGTCACACGCAGCGTATTCCGCAAAAAACACCGCCCTGGAATATGGAAATCATTTCGTGGCTGAACCAGCGAAAGACCTGGTTGGTTTGCTTCAAGATTACGCCAAGTCTCGACCTGACGTTGCCGCCGCATGGTGCTTTGGTATCGGGCTTTACATCGGTTGGAAGCTACGTCCATAACGAGCTTGACTCCAGGTGGAGGATAGGATTTGGAGGGCATCCGCCCCGTTATCACCCCTCGCCCCCCTTTCGCTCCCTTTCGCTGGGCGGGGGGGCACAGGCCAGGGGTGGCACCAAGCACTTGATCAACGATAAGAATTGTGCGTAGAGATATATGTAGAGATAAGGTCTCTAGGCCGGTTCGAGGATTGTGTTGGCAAAAGCACAACTCGGAGCCAAGACTTGATGGCGAGAATAAACGCCGAGTGATTTGCTTCAATCGCTGGCAACGGTCTTTTCGTGCAACACTCTCTTGGCCAACGCGTCCAATTCGCTATCGGTAATCGATGGCAAGAATTTCTTGCGGTAGATCTCATCATGCAAGATGCTAACGATGGCGACGAACGGCGCTGCAACGAGCACTCCTAATACGCCAAAGGCCGCGACGCACAACAGCATGGAGAAAATGACTGCGACGGCATGCAGCTTCATCCCTTTAGCCATGATCATTGGGAGGATCACGTTGTTTTCTAGTGCTTGCACTCCCATGTATGCAAACAGAACCCAGACAGGCGTCATTCCCCCTTTTCCAAGCGCAAGCAACAGGGCAGGGACAGTGGCAAGCGTGGGTCCCAAAAAGGGAATGGACTCCAAAAGGCCTGCAATCAGACCTA
>CAIXME010000066.1 GCA_903920425.1 uncultured Pirellula sp.
CGAGAGTGGTCAAACGGAGGCCAAAAACATACAAGCTGATGCAGAAACCAAGAAGCAAATACAAACCCGGTGAGATCTAGGACTTACGCCGATTAAGTGCCATTCGGGTCAGGTCTCTTATTCGGCATTAACACACGCCTGCACCGAATCGTCTGGCGCAGTAAGGGTTGCTTCTATAACAGCGCTCGGAGGCGCCCCTTATTCCGAACTACCCTGGATAACAGCTTGGTTTTTGGGAGAATGAATGAATTAATCAATATCGGCAAATTGAAAGACAACACTCAATAAAAGGATGCAATAAAGGATCAAACAAACATGAGCGCATTTTGGGGCAGATCCGAGCGCATTCCGAATCGATCTCGAATGCTGTGTACTAGTGCATTTGGGATCGCGTTGGCATATCTGATTTCTGGAACACTAGAGCAACGATTGTTTGCAGAAGGATCGCAATCGGTTCAAGAATCCGAGAGTGATGAGGAAGCGTGTTACGTTGCGTTGAACGATTTAAAGAAAAGCAATCAACACAAAGAAGATATTGCTTTCTACTTTGGATATCTTAGTGGCCGGTTGAAAGTAACATTGCCAAGCCGTTGGAAACAGGCAGTTCAAGGTATACTTCCAACGGAACAGCCAATGGAGAATTTCCCATCAAACTTCGTGTTCGAAGGTGAAAAGGAACTATCGGATTCCGACATAGAGGAGCGGGGAGTCTCCTCGTTTGTTTCTCGTCGAGAAGATCGTTGCGTTTTGGTCACTCTAGACAAAAGCAAGACCGATGTGGCGTATACGACATCGTATGCGAACTACACTCGGCCATTCGAGGTAAAGTGCATTGACCGAGATGCAAAGAGCATCCTATGGACGCAGGAAGTTCTATCTTACTGGAAAAACGTGGATGTCCAGGTGGCGGACTGGAATTTCGTGGATTTGGTGTCGACGCAGGAGTCTGTCTTTGTTTTTGGCTTCACGGGTGGCTTTTGTTACATCGAACGCATCGACGCCGAGACTGGACAAACAACCCTAAAATTTTATTCTGCCCCCATGGATTTTCCACGTTGGGAAACTCATCGTGTTTTACCTCCATGGGTTAAAGATAGGAATGCAAACAAGGTGCCAGGACCTGAAAAGCAGAACGCTGCACCGTAGTTTCCATGAAGGAATAGAGTCCAGATCCATCTGCTACAATTTTGATTTTCGACATTGTGCCTTTGCCCGCTTTCGTTCACGCTTCCATTTCTCTTTCCGCAAAGCTGCATAACCACATGTCCCTAGCAAGCAGTCGGAAAGGCTTTTATTCATTGCGAAAAAGCATGCGAATAGCTTTTGGGATTTCTGGATTCATCGCGATGTTGATCGTGCTTGGTTTCGCAATGAAACTTAAGATTAACAATGCTATCGACGCACACAACAAAAGCATTGACATTGTTTTTGATGCAAAAGGAGCGTTGTCGATTAGAAGCAAGGTGAGTGGAGCGAGATTAATCATCACCGCGAAATCAGACCTCCCAGCAGTGTGGGAGCACGAGATTGTTGGCGTTTTGTTCAATGCGAAATCAACCCCTTCCTTGAGTGCTTTCGCGATGCTTTCGCATCTGAAAAAACTTGAGGAATTGATGCTAGCACATGCCCCGCCGATGGACCATTCCGCAATCAATCTTAAAGAATTCAGGTCGCTGAAGATGCTTTCGCTCAAAGGCGAATGGATTGATCGCGAGTTGAATCAGATCGCCCTGCTGCCAAATCTTGAATCTTTGGTATTGGATTCACCCACGACGGAATCTCGAGTATTTGAAACCCTTCCGACTTTACCCGCATTACATAGCTTGCAACTGGTCCGAGCAAAATTGGATCGAGAAGCGATGCTTGACGTGTCAAAGAGTCCGGTGCTTTCCAGGCTCGAGCTAGTTCGATGTAGTGGTATGGAGAACTGTGGGCTGTCGCAACTAAATTCATGTTCCTCTTTACGTCAACTTTCGGTTCTGGATTGCGACGGTCGCGAGAATACATGGGATGAAGCTTGCAGGCTTTCGAAGCTCTCCGAGTTCATTTCAGATTCGATCTCGTCCAAATCTGGCGAAGTCGAGCAACTTGACCGGGCGTTTGGAAGCCTTCGCAGTTTATTTCTCGTTCGCATTGACTTCTTGGATGATTCGGCAATCAACATGTTACGCTCGCTACCAAACCTGAATTACCTTCGCATCCATAATTCGCGAATATCGGAAAACGCGGTTTTAGGGATTGCGAAGCTAAATTCAAGTGGCATACGAATCGAATTGCAGTACAGCCAGATAGTGACGTCTGAAGAGGGCGAAAAGGGCAGGAATCTCAATCGGGAATAGAACGTAACTGAACCGAACAGAAAAAGGCATCAGCTCGGTCAGGTCTCATATTAAGACTTAACACACGCCTGCACCGAATCGTCTGGCGTTCCAAGACCGGAGCAACTTTGTTGGGATTGCGGGCGAGCTTAGATCCAACACAGTGGCATAGGCTTCTATGCCTGCGGGGCAGTTTAATCACAGGCTGGAAGCCTATGCCACTTTCGAAAAGGGGTCAGGTCTGAATGGCACTTATTCGGCATTAACACACGCCTGCACCGAATCGTCTGGCGTTCCAAGACCGGAGCAATTTTGTTGGGATTGCGGGCGAGCTTAGGATCCAACACAGTGGCGTAGGCTTCTATGCCTGTGGGGCAGTTTAATCACAGGCTGGAAGCCTATGCCACTTGGTGGGCTGATCTATTGCGAGAGTTGGACCATATCCAATTCTCGGAATTTGCCTACTTCCATGTTTGCTCCGCCGAAGATGACGAAGGTATCTTTCGAGACGGGTAACGCGCGATGAAAAAATCGGCCTGTCCCAACATGCCCAATGATTTCCCAGGTTCCTGTCGCATCGTCCAGTTGCTGGATCGAACCATCCACCGCTGTTGCGACCAGTCGCCCGTTCATCTCGAAGAGAGCTGCACCGAAGCCATTCATGGGTACCCCAGTAATGGTACCAATCGTGCTCCACGAGTTCGTTGCAGGATCGTATACGCAAGTCTCCGTCGTAGTATCGCCATCGGGCTCCATTCCGCCAACAACGTAGAGTTTCCCCTGATGCGATGCGGTTGCGATAGCGCGCCTTTGAAACGGCGGCTTAGCGATACTTTCCCAACCTTTGCTCGTATTCGCCAACGACAATCGCCATGCAGTCTCATGCCACTTGGTTTCACCCCCGTTGCCATTCATGGCCCACCCGCCAACAGCATAGACGTACCCATCCAAAACCGATGCATCCATAGAGGAACGTGGCTCCGGCAAGCTTGGCAAATCCGACCATTGACCCGTTTTTAAATCAAACTTCTGCACCGAAGCTTGAGAAACGAGTCGACTCTTTTCTCCCTTTGCATTCTCAGCCGTAAATCCTCCAACCAGAATCACTTGGTCGCCATAGGCAACCAAGGCGTTGCCTTGAACTCTGGCCCCTTCCGCGATCGTCTCCCACTGCTTGCTCTTGCTCAAATCGAGTTTGATCAATTTATTGAACTGTTCGTCGTTGGAATAGGAGTGAGCTCCACCCGTGTGACCTCCAAATGCATACAACACATCTCCAATTGCCGTCGCTCCAAAACTGGTGATCGCTTGCGGCAATTCACCTAACTCGCCAGCATTGCTGGATACCAATTTAGCCTTGGTCATGTCAGGCACGACAAAGCTAATGGTCGTGTAGTGCTTGGTCGACTGGTATGCTACTCCCTCATGCGTTCCAGGTGTTGTATCCTCGGCCAGCGTTCGAATCGCATAGACACCCGGAGTGACATTTGGAATCTCGAGTATCCCTTTGGCGTTCGTGGTTAAACTTTGGTGGTCGTTGGGCGATTGAAAATCTACCTTCAGATCAGAAGCCACCTCGCCAAGATGAAATAGCTGAAGAGACAGCTTCGTTCCATCGATGGTGGGCAAAAGGTCCATGCCATCTTTAGGCAGATGCACATGATCGTTCGCTCCCATCCCTTCCCAGCCGCATGCGACACTGGCAGCTGTATACTTCAGCAGGCTTTTGGACTCTTGACCAAAAATACCGTAGGTATGATCCAATCTCCATGCGGTCGCCCCAGCTGATCTAGCTGAAAGCACGGTTTGATCGCTATTGAACTCGAACGCGGTGTTCACAGGCTTGCCTTCGTTGCGGAACGCTTGTGCGGTGACCTGCGTTAGCTTCTGCAAGAGCTTGGGATTATCAGGTTCAGGGCCTTCACTAAAGTAAAGTTGAACTTCGGACCCGCTATGGTTCTGAGGAACCAGCCATAAGAAATGCGCCCAGCACGTGCTAGGCAACGAAACAATCCAAGCCAACGCAATCACGCCGGCGAACTTTTGAAATTGGAACATAGGTATTCTCACTCTAAAGAATTCTTTCGTACGGAATTTGAACAAGTATAAGCGTTAGGCATACCGACGGCGTGACCCCGTTGAGGCTTTCTCCCGGATCCGGCGGGTTTCAATGACAGATAAAAATCATTGGTATGCCTCAATGTCTTGAACGACTTCTCCCTCAGCCCGCGTCGAGATTGACGAAAGGACGGCCGGGTTGGTCTGCTCGGAAAAATACCGAACGCTCGCATCCATAAATAGAAAAAAGCCGCCCCCATGGTGCATGCTCGAATAGCCGCCGATATTGGGCATGCGATGGACATTGAACGGATATCGTGTTGTACCCATGGCAATACGAGGGTAACCCACAACCCATCGTGCCGTCCCGAATCTCGGCGTGCCAGCCAATACACCCGCGGAGGATGACCACAGGTAATCTTTAAAATCATACGTTGTTTCTCCCATCGCGATGGTCGAACTCGTTCCATCGACGATATCGCGCATCCCAAGATTGCGGTTGCGATAGCCTTGGTCGGGCCACTGCAAACCAAACATGCCGTCGTTGACGGACATGTAGTCCCCAGTTCCTTCATTGAGCAAGTAACTCGATGGCGCTCCGACTTCGAATGCGACCAAAGGCACTTCGCGAGGAATCGTCATGGATGGACACAGATACGTTGGTATTCGTTGGGCTGAAACTCTAGCGTTACTAGGATGCGTGTAGTTCAACCCGAAATCGTACGCCAGGAACGTGTTGCCGTTCTCTATGTGTGGCAGGATCGATGCGAACCCGCTGATGAAGTTGCTTTGGATAGAACCGACTGGCAACTTTCTATAGGCGCTCTCATAGTTGGTCAGCGCCAAACCAACCTGCCTCATGTTGTTTGAGCAACTCATCCGACGAGCCGCCTCTCGGGCCGCTTGAACGGCCGGCATCAGCAGGGCCACAAGAATTCCAATGATCGAAATCACTACCAACAATTCCACGATCGTAAAACCAGATCGCTTAACAGCAATCACCCGCCACCCGACCAAGTGTCGAGCTCGCAATGCCAATCTCATTTTCCACTCTCCTCGTCAAAACCAAACACGGATTACCCCAAACCCAACGTGAGTTTGGTGACGGACCGAGCGTGGCTGGCTGAGGAATCAATTGCGGAGAACTAATTTCCATCGCTTGCTGCGTCTCTGGATGACTCTCAAGTCTTGTTGAGAATCAATATCAAGAAGAGTATTGCAGACTGGCAAAGGTTGGTCAATAATGCAGTGCCATTTTCGCAGCGAGCGTTGCGAAAATGGGATGTTATATTCAAAACTCCAACGTTTTTCAGGACTCAATGCATGCCAAGCCCAAACGAGGGGAATCCGGAATTAGCAGCTAGCCAGGAGATACTCCAAGCGGAACTGCTGCGCAAGAACCTGAAAATCGTACGATTTCGGGATTTGTGTCGGTGCGGAGAAGAGATCTGGATCGAAAACGACGGAGAGGTTTATCGATTGCGAAAAACGAGGCAGGGAAAGCTGATTCTGACCAAATAGGGACATCGGCAATCATGGGTGTGAACGTCCGCCCAGTGTCTTGCCACAGCACTTTCCCCCCAAGTTCCAATGAGGCGGCTAAAATGCGAGCCCCAACCTTTTTTCGCTTCCCCCAATGATCGCCACCTCAGCATGCATTCGCCAACGGACCAGACTTCAGCTTCCTCGGACGATGCAATCGTCGATTCGGTCCGGGCATGGCTAGAAACGTTGGTTATTGGGCTTAATTTGTGTCCCTTTGCCAAGGCGATTTATGTTAAGAAGCAAATTCGGTATGTCGTAAGTCACGCTGAAACCAGCCGAACCTTGATGTTGGACTTGGAGAGGGAGCTGCAATTGTTGGCGGATAGCAACCCACTCGAGATTGAGTCAACGCTGCTAATACACCCCTTTGCACTCAAGGAATTCCAGGATTTCAATAACTTTCTGCCACTTGGCGATTGCGCTCTCGACGCACTCAAGCTCAACGGGATCATTCAATTGGCGAGCTTTCACCCTGACTATCAGTTTCATGATACCGAGCGTGATGACGTGTCGAATTTTTCGAACCGTTCGCCTTACCCAATCTTGCATTTGCTGCGAGAAGATTCGGTTGCCAAAGCGGTAGATTCCTTGGCAAACCCTGACGAGATCTTTGAGCGGAACATTGAAACCCTAAACGCCAGGGGTTTAGCTGCGGTCGAGTCCATGCTCGCGTCGACTAAGCTATCGGGCCCGAAACCGCCTGCCTAATGTCCACCCAATACGGAAATCGAACCTTGTGTTGAGTTCCCGATTGAAAGTGGGCTACAATGGAGGGAAAACGGTGAACCGTTTCCCACCTTCCCACACTCGTTTTAGGTTGATTTTACCGGACGAATCCCACCCCAATCCAGAGTTTACTATGCATCCTAATAGCAATTTTGTTTCGCGTCGCGAATTCGCAAAGAGTATGGGGATCGGGCTTGGCTCGCTTCCTTTCCTCATGAATTTGACCAGCCTGGGATTGGCGGCTTCGTCACAGCCGAGACAACGGGTTGTGGTCGTATTCAGTCCTAACGGGGTCGTTCCACCGAATTTCTGGCCCGATGAAGAGGGCGAGGAGTTTGCACTTAAGCGGATCTTGGAACCGCTCGCACCGTTCAAGCAAAAATTGCTTACGCTGCACGGCGTCAGCGATCGCATTCGAGGTGACGGCGACAATCACATGCGCGGAATCGGATGCTTGCTGACCGGAGACGAACTCTATCCAGGCAACATCCAAGGCGGGTCGGATACACCCGCGGGATGGGCAAGCGGAATTTCTATCGATCAGGAAATCAAGAACTTCCTTCAAAGCAATCCAGACACACGCACTCGCTTTGGCTCACTCGAGTTTGGAGTCGCGGTACCGAACCGAGCCGATACGTGGACACGCATGGTCTACTCCGGGCCCAACAAACCGGTCGCGCCCATCGATGATCCGTACGCGATGTTCAATAAGCTTTACGGCCAACGCAAGGACGAGGAGAGCCTAAAGAGCATCCTCGATGAACTCCAGCAAGACCTCGTGAAGGTCAGCGCGAAAGCAAGCGTGCAGGATCGCAAACTGTTAGAGGAACATCAATCGCTGGTTCGCGATTTGGAAAAACAATTGAGCCTTTCGGACACTTCAGGGATCGAGCACGCAATTCCTCAGTTGGATGCAAATGTCGAAGACAACAACGACAACATTCCCAAGTTGACCCGAATGCAGTTGGACTTGATGGTGCATGCCATGCAAGCAGACTTCGCACGTGTTTTCACTTTCCAATTCACCAACTCGGTAGGGCAAGCCAAGATGCGCTGGCTCGGCATCGAAGAAGACCACCATGGACTTTCCCACGAACCCGATTCCAACGAGGCTGCTGTCGAAAAGCTAACCAAGATCAACCATTGGTACTGTGAGCAAATAGCCCATTTGGCTCAGCGACTAGCTGATACACCCGAGCCCGGTGCAGAAGGTTCGATGTTGGATCACACCACGATCGTGTGGACCAATGAACTGGGCAAAGGAAACTCGCATACCCTGGAGAACATCCCGTTTGTTCTGATCGGCGGTGGATTGGGTTACAAGACAGGCAGGTCGCTAAAGCTCGGAGGAATCTCGCACAATCGCTTGTTGCTCAGCTTGGCTCACGGATTCGGGCACCACATCACTACCTTTGGAAACGCCGACCATTGCGTGGACGGCCCATTGATTTTGAGTTAGTTTTTGCCGAATCGAACGTAACTTATGGCATCCTTGTTGGTGGTTCGCGGCGCGAACATTGGGACGCATTATCTCATTCGCGAGACCAAGCAAAAACTGGGCCGCGACAACCAGTGCGATATCCATCTCGACGACACAGAGACCTCGCGCACCCACGCTGAGATCGAGTTTGTTGATAACCAATACCACCTGCGCGACCTGGGCAGCAGCAATGGTACGTTTGCAAACGGACAACGTATCACGTCCAAGACGCTCGTCGATGGTGATCGCATTCAGATCGGCAAACAGCTGATGCTGTTCCGTTTGACGTTTCGACCGTTTGGTCCTGAAGATAATGATGTCGACATCGTCCACAACCCGAGCAATGACGCTTCTCAAATTGTCGGTCGCGTTGAAATCGACAAACAGTTACTGGAGCAAACCGACGACTGGACTGCACACATCCACTCGGAAAGAGCTTCCTCTTTGGCAAAGAGCCACTGGGAGATCATGTATCGCACGTCGCTGGCCGTCAGCCGTACGCTTGATATTGATCAGTTGTTGCATCAAATCTTGGAACTGATTTTCCAATGGGTGCAATGCGATCGCGGTTGCATCATGCTGAACGACCTCGATACGGGTGAGCTCAGGCCGAGCTGCCGACGCAATCGGGGTACGAACGTCTCTTCTAATCGGATGAGTATCAGCAAGACCATTCTGGACTACGTGGTAAAACATGAAGAAGGTGTCTTGACCAGTGACGCAACGGATGACGAACGCTGGAACCCAAGCGCTAGTATTTCAGCAGGCGGGATTCGCGAAGCCATATGCGTGCCGCTCAAAGGCAGATACGGTAGTGTCGGAATCATCTACATCGACACATCGATCTCGATCGGCCAATACGCAAACAAACCCGATCGCGTATTCACAGAAGAACATTTAAAAATGCTGGTCGCGATCGGCCACCAAGCGGCGCTCGCAATCGAAGACACCAACTACTACCAAAGCATGGTCCAGACCGAACGGCTCGCAGCCATGGGGCAAACCATCGCCACCCTCTCACACCACATAAAGAACATTGTGCAAGGTCTGCGCGGCGGTGGCTACTTGATCGATCAAGGTATCCAAGCGGGTGACTTGAATGTGATCCAGAACGGGTGGCGTATTTGCGAACGCAATCAAGAACGCATCGAAACATTCGTCATGGATATGCTCACGATGAGCAAAGACCGCAAGCCCAATCGCACGGTCGTCGATCTGCGGAACGTACTGGGTGACGTGGTGGATTTGATGTCGATTCGAGCGAAAGACAAATCGATACAACTCACTTGGGATCGACCAGAGACGTGCATGCCATTGATGCTAGATGGAGAGGCAATTCATCGTGCTGTCCTCAATCTTGTTGGGAACGCTATCGACGCGTGCGCCGACAAAACGGACGGGCGGGTCGAAGTCGCTTTGACGGAGTCCAGCGACCAAGTACACATTCATGTACGCGACAATGGGGTGGGGATTGCATCCCAAGATCTGGGCCGCATATTCTCCATGTTTGAATCCAATAAAGGAAATCGAGGTACAGGTTTAGGACTGCCAGTCAGTCTAAAGATTGCGAGAGAGCACGGAGGCACGATCGAGGTCCGTTCCGAAGTTGGTGAGGGAACCGAGTTCGAATTTTCACTTCCCATCAAACCCAACCAAGCCCCGAAGGCAATCGAATCGGTCCCAACCATCCCAGGTTAGCAGGGCTGTTGCATTCATCACAACCGACGCGTGCTTGTTCGCAGTGATGAAGAAGTCTCCCACAGAGACGCCAAGACACAGAGATTTCAAAAATCTATGCCTCGATCGCAACTCTTCTCTGTGGCTCTGCGTCTCTGTTGCTCTGTGGCTCTGCGTCTCTGTGTGCAAAATCGAGCCTGAACGCAAAGATCACAACTCAGGCTATTCGGATGGGCCTTTGAGGGATCGGTTCTGCAGCATCGCAGCGTTGAATTGTTCTGCGAGTTGTTGATGGGTGATGGGTATCACAGGAACGGCCTTTTCCAATCGCTGCACTTGAGGAGCGTTCCGGTTGTTTTGCAAAACACGGTCCACTTCCTCTTCGAGCATCAATAGCCAAGCGGGTACATCCAGCCCGACGCCCGTAGGCTCACGCATCATCAAGTGCGCCTCTTGCACCAACAGCTCAAATGCTCGACTTTCCTCTTTGTCGCTAGCCCGCAACTGCCGCATCGCGGGGCGAATGAGCGCACGCATCCGATCGATCGTCATCGGTTTGACAAACCGTTCATTCAGTCGATCCGCAACCGTCGGCATCTTCATCGCATATTGCTCTTGGAGTTTTGCCAGCTTCTCCAAATACTGATCGGACTCGCGTGAGACCCGCTCCGCCAGTGCGCGACGCCATTGCTGAGCCGAGTTCTGGCATCCGGAATGCACCAATACCTCATGCGCCCAGAACACGGGTTTGAGGTTCCAACACACGCGATCGTATCGCACCCTGAGCCTCAAGAAATCCAGCAGCATGTACAACATCTCACCGCGGTCGGACTGGGTGGTTGTACTGTTGTAATCCTTGTACTCTGCGTAATGATCGATGATGGCCTCGAACACAACAGCCAACCATCGCTGGGCTTCGTCGAGGGAGATTTCGTTTGCTTCTATCGCTTCCAGCAGCGGGCGAACTTCATCGCTATCTTTGTTCTTGAGGGCCTGCTGAAGATAATTACCAACCCCTTGGTGCAGGATGGCGCGAACGTTGGATAGCTTGAGGAATCCCTGGGTAAAAATCCCTTTTCCATACTTCTGAATGAATTGGGCCAACTGCTTCCAAGTACCCGAACCATCGATAGTTTCTAGTACACTCAATCGCAAGGTCCGGGAGTGCGCCAACCAACTGCTGAGCAATATTTCAGTCAATTGCTCCAATAGCGGCACCAACTCCTCACTGTTGGGCTCCATCGGATTGAGGTCGACCAAGCGATCTAATTCGAGTGCAGCCCATTCCGGCTGGAATGGGACTTCGGATTTGCGAGAACGCCGCTTTTCCGTTGTTTTCGTCGACGGTGACTTGCTCTGCCACTGGTATGCGTTGCGAACGAGACACCGCACCATAGATTTGAATGCGATTTGAAAAAGGTCGTCAAATTCGGTCACCGCACCATGGCCGACGGGATTGTGGTGCTCCATATGTCGCGCGGTGTCCACCAAGCGACAAGACTGGTAAAAGAACCCTTGCCGCGGCAACCAAGTCAGCAAATGCGTCAAAGCGCGACGTCGAACGCGAGCGCTCAAAATGTCTCGCGGTTGTCCACCTCGGGCGAGAGAAACATAGAGTAACTTTTGATCGCGAAGCACCAGCAGGAAATCGGGAAAGCTCTCCTCGACCCGCACACGGCGCCCGGCCATTAAATCGCCAAACAATTCGACCGTTAGCACTTCGTCTTTGGGAAGGCCATCGAGCAAAGCTTGGCAGCTCTCACGGTCAGTTGCATGAGCAAGTACGGCACCGATCAGCATTCGGCCTGCATCGGCGGTCTCAACCGCAGCGGCCAGAATACGTTCCATTAGCGATTCTTTGATGACTCGCTGACGATCGTACCGAGACATGGAATCGGTGTCCGTTCCACCTTTCGCAATTTGAAACGACTGGATTTGATCGAGCAACGCGACGAGCGCATTACGATTGGTTAGGCATTGTTCGCTCCAACGACGCAACGCTGCAACGACGCGCAGTTTGCGAGCTGCATCCATCGGAGCATTGGCAGCCGGATCGCTGGCTGCAGGTGCATCCGGGTCGCCACCAACGATGGGTTTAGCATTGAGCGCTTGCGTGGATTGCGAAACGAGTTTCCACATCTGGGCCAGTGCGGCCAAGAACGTGAGGTGTTCGCTTAGCCGCTTGGATTCCGTTACCAACTCTTCCGCAGATCCCTCATCGTATTCGAAAATAGGTCCATCGACTCCATCGTCGGTGCTGTCTTCGTACGTCACCCCTTCGTAC
>CAIXME010000067.1 GCA_903920425.1 uncultured Pirellula sp.
ATGGCAGCCGTTGCAATTGGCAATCAAAATAGGGGCGACATCGCGGGAGAAACTCACGGTCTCTTTGCCTGTTGCCACGTTTACTTTTGCAGGCTCTGCAGGTGGCGTAGGTGTTGCAGGTGTGCTCTTGTTACCCGCTAATGTTGCGATGGGGGTGTCGGGAGCGGTGCCGTCAAACTTGGCCCCCTCTACGATCCACTGTTTCAGTTTGGCGAGGTTTTCAGGAGAGACTCGCCCGCCGCCACGTGGCATATCACCGGTTTCGATCGTTTCGACGAGACGGCTCCCGACTGGGTCCCCGGGGAAAAGAACCACTCCGGCCTTGGATCCCTTGATCAGAACCGTATAGGTTGCCAGCGAGAATCCTCCTCGTTCTGCATTGATGTGACATCGTCCGCATTGCTCAACCATCCATGGGGCAATGTCCTTGCTAAAACTCACTCCACCTTTGCCTGTCGGATCGGTCTCGCCTGCAGGCTTTGTTGATGATGGTTTGTTCGCTGCTGAATCCCCTTTCGTTCCGCTCTTCCGACTTTTCAAGATCGATTCCCAGGTCGCCAGTTCCGTCAGCTCTGCCCCTTCTACTTCGAGAAGCTCGTGGGCCTTGGACAGCTGGGTATGCAGTTTCTTGAAGTCGGAAATCTCTTTCGCTGGTGCGGTTAATACCAGATCATTGAAAGTTTTGGTCGTCTCGTCCACCAGTTCGGCGCATTCCAGAATCTTGCGGTCCTTCAAGAGCTGAGCGGCTTTTTTGATCGCTTCCTTTACGCTCGCCGCATCCGCCGCAAATACGGAGGACCAACTGAACAATACCGCGAGCAAGAGCACCGAAAGCTGGATTGAAATGTTTTTCAGCCGCATCGTTTGTTTTAATCCGAAAAGGAGAACGCGTGGGTGGGGCAATGCCCTGAGGTTGGCCAGATAATGAGAACGCAAAATACGCCTAAAGTACTCAGTCAACTATGAGATGCGACGTTCATTTAACCATACTCTGAGTCCGCTGTGGCTCTGGTCCCGTTCCATCATTGCGTGACGTCATCATGGGATCTCCCATTGCGAAGATGATTAGTTTTGACGGATGGTTGCAATTTAACGCGTCGCGAAAATCGCGATCAGGATTCCTGTCAGAATTAGCAAGGTTACGATCGCCACGCCAATAAGGACCGCACTGTTGGAGCTGGTTTTTGATGCGGTCTTGGGAGTTGTAGCGGCTTTCTGTGGAGCTTTCTCAATGGGCTTAACCAGCGGGGATTTGCCGGCCGGCTGAGCGTTAGTTGAGCCGGAGATGGGTGAGTTTGCTTTTGCGATCGCTTGGCTTTTGGATTTCTTTGCGTTCGGCAAGCTCGAGTCATGGACCAGGTCGATTTTGCTGTCGATGGTCGATGCATCGCTTTTCGCGATGGCTCGCAATACGCCGCTATCCGATGCGGACAAACTGACAACGGAACTGCCTAGGCCAACCTTGCCACCTTGAGTTTTGTTTCCGCGGTTGGTTACCGTGTCAATGTTTTGATTGGATTTCCGCTTGTGCTCATCGCTCATGAGTTCGGATACCGTCAAATTGGCTCCGGCATCTTTGGACGGATTGTCTATCAAGTCACGCCTATGTTTGGTCAGCCAAGCTTCGAGCACTTCGGCTACTTGATTGCAGTCTGCGTAACGAAACTTCGGGTCCTTTTGCATCATCTTGACGCAAATACCATCCAGCTCGCCTGGGCAGTCGGGGCGATCAACGCGAATGTCTGGCGGCATCGAGTTTTGATGCTTGATGATCCGGCTCGGAATGCTGCCATCAGGAAAGGGCGGGTGGCCGGTGAGGAGAAAGTACATCGTGCAGCCCAAGCCGTACATGTCCGCTCGGCTGTCGATTTTGTGGCTGTTTATGGCTTGCTCAGGAGGCAGGTAGTCTGCCGTGCCGAGGACTTTGTCGTTGTACTCCATCGTCAGGGATGCATCGACTTCGGCGGAGAAAAGGGCCAAGCCCAAGTCAAGAACTTTGACGACCCCCTCTTTGTTGACAAGCAAATTGGCGGGTTTAACGTCTCGGTGGATCAGTCCTGCCTCGTGAGCGTGGTGCAATCCGCGAGCTGCTTGTGCCATGTAATCTGCAACGACCGCATATGGCAACGGACCGTGTTTTCGAACGAGGGATTGCATATCCGCTCCTTCGACATACTCCATGACCAGATAGTGCGTGTCCTTTTCATTGTCGATGTCGTAAGCTCGGACAATGTTGCGGTGATTCAATGATGCGATCGCTTTGGCTTCACGTTGGAATCGCTCCAAATAGCTATTGTTGCCAAGCTTCGATTTGGGCAAAACCTTGATCGCACGTTTGTGCTTCATCAAGAGGTGCTCGGCGAGATAGACACTGCTCATTCCACCAGAGCCTAAGTGCCCCAGGAGCTTATGCTTGCCGAGGAAAAAGCCTTTGTACTTTCCCTGCAGGAATTTTTCGCACTGCCAGCGGGTCACCAAACCCGATTCTTCGATCAGCTTGCAGAGTTCAACGGGGTCTTCGGGCAACTCTCCGCCGGATTTTTCGCGAATGGACTCCAAACTAGTCTGGAGAGCTACAGGGTCGACCAGGCGACTTTTCTCAATGACTTCCAGCAATCTGTTTGAAGTGATTTGCGTCATGCCAAACTGTTCCTCGAAAGACGAACCTGCATCGAAATTTGTGGTATCTCTCGATTCAACGGACCCAAAAAACGGACAAAGTGCGTCAGTGCAAACAATGCCTCGCTCCCATGAACAATCTTTAGTGTACTGGAATATTTCCCGAAGCATACGTGCTCGGTTGCCAAGATTCGAGTTTTCTGAGCTTTTCCAGCAGTTGTGGCGATTCTTGCCCGTATTTCGGTTAAAAACGGAGCTCCGGCGAGTTTGGCGCCAAGCAGTTGCGACTCGTCTTGCTGGTGTTTTCGAGCTATGATGGCATGTAGAAATCGCGAGCATGATTCGCGATTTTCCTGCCGATTTCCACCACGTTCGATGGAACGGGAATTTGCCTTGTGGCCTCGCTCGAAGCTCCGCTGGATGGCAATCTTCTGTCGAGGATTGCTTCTGTGCAGTTGCATCAGGGCGATCCTTGCAAACCCGTTCCTGCGATCGCCCGCCAAACCGAACAGAGCTACCCAAAGGTATCCCCATGTCCATTCGACCACGCACCCGTCACGCTGGCTGCCACGCGCTTTCGCATCTAGCTTTGCTGGCGGTGGCAATTTGCTCGCCGATACCATCCGCCGCGTCGGCCCAAGAAAGCAAATTGGATCCCGTGAAGGTCGACTTTTTCGAATCTAAAATTCGACCTGTTCTGATCCAGCATTGCTACGAATGCCATTCGTCAGCATCCGGCGACAATAGCGGTGACTTGAGGATGGATATCGCGTCTGGTCTCGCGAAAGGCGGGTCTCACGGTGCAGCGATCAACCGCGAAAAGCCCTCAGAAAGCGTCTTGCTCAAGGCAATCTCGTACGACGATCCAGATATGCTGATGCCGCCTGCGGGGAAATTACCGCAACAAGTAATTGATGACATCCGGACCTGGATAGAACAAGGGGCCGTCGATCCTCGTACCGATGCTGCGTCCGACATTACACCCGCGCGGAAAAGAGAAATGGAAGCCGCGAACCATTGGGCGTTTCAGCCGCTCCCCATCCTGGCGAAATCAACTGCTACGACCGCGATTCCCTCTGGGACTATAGACGCGATCATCAACACGAAACTTCAGGCAAAAGGAATCACCCCAAATGCTTCGGCGACACAGCCAGAGCTTATTCGCAGACTCGCGTATGACCTGACTGGTTTGCATCCCACCTGGGACCAATTCCAAGCTTGGAGCAAACAGCCCGCAACCAGCTATGAGTCTTGGGTCGATCAACTGCTCGCGTCTCCTCAATTTGGCGAACGTATGGCGCGGCGTTGGATGGACGTTGCTCGCTACGCCGACAATAAAGGTTACGTATTCCAGGAAGATCGCGAATATGCCAACGGTTATCGGTATCGTGATTGGTTGATCGAGTCGTTCAATAACGACATGCCTTTTGATCAGTTCGCAAGCTATCAAATCGCAGCGGATCGCATGGATCCAGGTCCCGATAGCAAGAACCTCAATGCGATGGGTTTCTTGACTCTCGGACGCCGTTTCCTCAACAATGAGAATGATATTGCAGACGATCGCATCGACGTGATCACGCGTGGCTTTTTAGGCTTGAGCGTCGCGTGTGCTCGATGCCACGATCATAAATTCGACGCGATCGGTATGGACGATTACTATTCGCTCCATGCGGCTCTCGTCAGTGGTACTGAGCCCAAAGACGAGCCGGGGCCCCTTCGCCTAATCGACAGTGAGAACATTCGGCTAGCTGTAATCTATAAACGCGGCAATCCCGGCCTGCGTGGCGACGTCGTTCCCAAGCAGTTCATCAAATTCATGACCAGCGTTTCTAGGCCAATGGAGACGGGCAGCGGTCGAATTGATATGGCCCAAGCCATCGCGGACAAGAACAACCCTCTCACTGCTCGCGTATTCGTCAATCGAATGTGGGGGTGGCTAATGGGCGCCCACCTTGTCGATACGCCGAGCGACCTAGGGATCCGAAGCACGCCGCCGGTTCAACGGGAGCTCATCGATCGCCTCGCAGCCGAGTTTATCGCCGATGGATGGAGCGTCAAAAGGCTTATCAAACGCATTGTGCTTTCGGACGCTTACCGCCGATCCTCTAGCATCCAGCCGGAATCATTCAGTGCTGATCCAGAAAATATGCTTTGGTGGAGAGCGAACAGAAAACGTATGGATTTCGAGTCACTTCGCGACTCGGTTCTGGTCGCCACCAATCTGTTGGATCGAACGATTGGCGGACCCAGCATCAAACTTGTGGACCCTCCGTTCGCAACTCGGCGTACGCTCTACGCCTACATCGACCGCCAAAATCTACCAGGTGTCTTCCGCTCGTTCGACTTTGCCTCCCCCGATACTCACGTTCCGTACCGCTTTTCTACCACTGTCCCGCAGCAAGGGCTTTTCATGATGAACAGCCCTCTAATGGATCATTTTGCGACGGAATACGCAAAGAAATTGGTGGAGGGAGTCAGTCTGCCAGATTCTCCTTCGCCAGAGTTGGTTTCGCAAAAAGCCAATGAAATGATTACTACTTTGTTCCATTCGGTCGTTTTGCGAGACCCCACCGATGCCCAGCGTGAACGGTCGTTCGCGTACCTGCAAACCAATGCCTCGGGCGAGATGGACTTTCGCAAATGGTGCTGGGCTGATTTGGCAAAAGCATTGCTCTGTACCAATGAATTTTCATTTGTAGACTAGTCGGGCTAATAATCGTGGACGCTATCACTTGGCTTGGCATGATTCATGCACTAGATTGATCGCGATTGTTTGTCAGGCTGAAATGACAGCTTTGGGAAACGTCCAATTGGAAACACGATCGAACACGCGACAACCAGCTTAATTGAGAGGAAATTCATTCATGGCCGCAGAATTCACAGTCGACGGATTTGAGTCCGAGGTTTTGGGCTCCGCAACTCCCGTCTTGGTAGACTTTTGGGCGACTTGGTGCGGTCCTTGTCGTCAAATCGCACCTGTTATCGATGAGTTGGCTGTCAAATACCAAGGCAGCGTTGTCGTCGGTAAGGTCAATGTTGAGGAGCAGCCTGAGCTTGCACAACGTTACGGTATCAACGCGATACCAACGCTATTGCTGTTCAAGGGTGGCGAGATCGTTGAACGATTTCAAGGTGTTCCACCACGTAGCAAGCTAGAAGCTGCCCTGGATTCCGCTAAAGCGTAAT
>CAIXME010000068.1 GCA_903920425.1 uncultured Pirellula sp.
CCACGAACGGTCGAGTCGTCGTACAATCGGCCTCGAGATGGGATATCCGATGAATGGTCAGCCGCTGATGAGTCCCGAGGTGGGTATTGGGATGGGGGCAAGCACTGGTCGGAGGTAGGTGCTGACGATGCGATCGATTTCATTGAGATGGCCAAGAAGAAGAGCAACCCATTCTTCATGTACATAGCATTCAACGCACCACACGACCCGCGTCAATCTCCGCAAGAGTTCCTGGACAAGTATCCAATCGATCGCATGCAATTGCCTGCTAATTTCTTGCCAAGTTATCCTCACAAAGACGCGATCGGATGCGGTCAGGATCTCCGCGACGAACGATTGGCACCATTCCCGCGAACAGAGAACTCCATTAAGGTGCATCGGCGCGAGTACTACGCGCTCATCACGCATCTGGACCGGCAGATCGGTAGGATCCTGGAATCGCTCGAAAAATCGGGTAAGGCTGACAATACATGGATCTTTTTTACGGCCGACCATGGTCTTGCGGTCGGCCATCATGGGTTGGTCGGCAAGCAAAACATGTATGACCACAGCATACGTGTCCCTTTCATCGCCGTCGGTCCTACTGCAAAACCAAATCAGAGAATTGCAGCCCCGATTTATCTTCAAGACGTCATGGCGACCACCCTGGAATTGGCCAACATAGCAAAGCCTGATTTTGTCGAGTTTCAGAGCTTCTTGCCCTTGTTGCTAGGCGACACTCCAACTTCGTCCTACTCTGCAATCTATGGTGCTTATTTGCAGTTGCAACGATGCGTAGTGGCCGACAATTGGAAATTGATCGTTTACCCGAAAGCCAATGTGGTGCGACTTTATAACCTCAATGAGGATCCTTTGGAGCAGTATGACCTTGTAAACTACCCGAGGTATCATGTGCAAAAGGAAATGCTTTTAGACAAGCTTGTCGAACTGCAATCGCAATTTGGCGACACTTTGAAAATTGTGAGATGAGCTTTTTTATAGATGCTCGTGAACTCGGGTGTATAGAGTTGTTTGTTAATTAAGCTGAGACAGGAATTCCTCGGCAATCCGATGGTGTTCTTGTAGTTTGGTACCCATCTTGTCCAATTGCTTTGTCATGACGCTCATGCGAGGGTTGGCTTGGAAAAAGTCTCGATTTTTATCCATAAATCGCCAATACAACGCATCCCAAATCGGACACCAACTGCCTTTTGAAAAATCGCTCATTCGCAGCACGTAACTAGAACCGCTGATGTACGGCTTAGTGGTGATCAAACCGCCGTCGGCATGCTGGCTCATTCCGTATACATTGGGAACCATTACCCAGTCGTAGGAGTCGACAAAGAACTCCATGAACCATTGATAGATGTCATCGGGATCTATTTCGCATAGGAGCATAAAGTTCCCCAGGATCATCAGTCGTTCTATATGATGGCAGTACCCAAGCCGAAGCACTCTCCGAACCACGTGATCCACCGGAGCGATTCCGGTTTCGCCAGTGTAAAATGTTTTAGGCATCGGCCGGTGATGCGACCAGAAATTTTTCGTGCGTTGTTTTCGACCTAGTTTGTGATAGACGGCACGCACGTACTCTCGCCATCCGATTACTTGTCTCAAGAACCCTTCTGTTGAATTCATCCCGATGCCGGGATCTACATGCGCGACTGCATCGATGATTTGTTGTGGGGAAATCAATCCGATATTGAGCATCGGAGAAATAGCGGAATGAAAGACAAAGTCCTCGCGGGTGGAGATTGCGTCTTCGTAGTCGCCAAACCTTGAGAAGCGTTCGTCTATGAATTGTCGAAGCCAAGCTGCGGCGCCATCGTGTTCATAGGGGTAGATCAATGGACGGGACTCGCCGATGGCATTTGGGAAATGCTTATCAACGTATTTTCTGGCTTCTTTGGATGTCTTTGTCTCCACCGCGAAGCAAATCGATGGAACCGATTCTCCTTTGGGTAATTTCTTTCGGTTCTCGGTATCAAAACTCCACTTACCGCCGATGGGAGTGTCTTTTTCCGTAACCAGAATCTGCAGTCGCTTTCGCTGCGCGATATAGAATTGGGTGAAAAAGTTCTTCTTGGTGACGTCGATCGATCTATCGATGTCTTCCGCAGGAGTGAGAAAATGGCGAGCTGGTTGGGCTTCAAAGCTCAGGTTGGCATCGCTTGCTGCTCGTTGCAATCTCGACAAGAGATAGTCGTCGTCGGGTTCCTCGATGCGTGCTTTTGTAATGCCTCGCTGCTGTAGCCACACAACGATATCGCCCGTGGACTTTATCTGGTGGCATTCGACGTAGTGCACGGAGATCCGCGTGCCCGCATAGCGAGACGTGAGCTTCTCGTAAAAGGCTCTCATGGACGCTCGGTGGAGCATCAATTTTTGGCGATGGAATGGGTACTGATTAAAGAATAGCGGTTCTTCTATCAGTACTACCGAATCCGCATCGCCGATTTCCAGATCCTCATAGATCTGGTGTGGATAAATTAGAAATGCCGATTTCATTTAACGCCAAGCTCTTGATAATTCCCAACTTTGCAACAACGCGTTGATTCGTTGAGACTGTTTGATTTGTGCATCACTTAACAGGTGACGTTATGAGATCTCGAGCTTTTCGATCTAGTTCGCTTGCTCGCGTCTGAGCTTCGCCGAGTGGCAGCCCCGTTTGGATGCCTGGACGTTTGTGTCCGGTGGCAGACAACCACGCCAATTTGAGTGTGTTTTGCTTTTCTGCGACGATGGCAAGCAACGCATCGGATCGCGGATCTTTTGCCGAGGCGTCGTCGAAAAGCGAAATTCCCCATGCAGAAGCAAGTGGTTTCGCGATCACGGATTGTCCTGCTGTATTTGGATGGACGCCATCACTAGCAAAGGTAAACTTGGGATCTGCTTTGCGATTTTCCAAGACCGCATTTTTCATGACGCTATGCAGATCGAGGACGATCCAACCATCCGCTTGTTTGCCCATCAGCCACTTGGAGTATGCCTCTAGCACATCATCGTAATGCGCATAGGGTTGAGGATAAGACTCTAAGCCTTCAGGTAGTAGGCGGTCTTGAATGGGTAATGCATCGAAGAAAGCGGGAGTTAGATGAATCAACTTGGCTCCGCTTTGGATCACCATCTCGTGCATGCGAGTCATTCCAGATTGGAACGCTGCAAATCGACTATCGCTCAAAGGATAATAGATGCCGTCGTTCATCCCGTAACACGCGATGACCAGGTCTGGCTTGGTTTGGTCCAAGACACGGGCCAAGCGTTCGTGCAGATCGGGTCTTGGAAATTGGCCACCCGCATGACCGGGTTCTGATAGCCCAGACACCGTCTCGCTAGGAAGCCCAAGATTCAATAGTTCTAACTGGGAATCGGGATGCTGGCGGAGGATAGCAGCCTCCAGGGTGGAGATATAGCCTCCTGCGTACGTGATGCTGTCACCAAGAAAAACAATGCGCTTCGATTCTGGCAGGTGACCTTGAGCCCATGCAGGTTCGAACAAGGATCCCAAAAAAGAGGTGGCCAAAATCATCGACCAAATGGAACCTACCCATGAGTTTTCGTTTTGAAGGTGTCGTTTCGGTCGGAACATGGAATCGCTTTTCTGGAAGTGGGGAGGAACATGAAAAGGAAGATTGCCTATTCTATTCCATCGACAAGCTGACGGGGCTTGTTCGTCCAATACAGATGCATGAAGTGCGAACTCTCCCGATAAGAAAATGCTTCGATGTGCAAGGTTCGCCGTTTTGGTGTATTTCATGTACAGTGATGACGCGCAGATTCTTTAGACGATTCCATGGTCCAACGCCGCGAGGCTGGTCGAAAAATGCTTGAACAAGTTCGCTTTCTCGTGTTGGGCGTCCTGGCGGTTTTGTTGACGGCAGGGGAGCCACTGCAGCAGATTTTCGCCACGGAATTGCAAGAGAATAGTTCGAAAACGTTGGCTGGAATCGGGGCTTCGTTTGAGAACCTAGCCGATGTGTCGTTCCCGAAAACGCCAGCAGTGGTCGACGTGACTCAGCCGCCCTACGGTGCGTTAGGTGACGGCGTTACCGATGACACGGATGCCATCGAGCGTGCCATTCATGAAAGCGTGGGTATGCATCGGGTCATTTATTTCCCAGCAGGCACGTATCTGGTTTCCCGAACAATTCGTTGGCCGAAGAAGAGCCTTGCTGGTCGCGAAGCGTGGGGGCATACTCGATTGCAAGGACAGAACGTCCGCAAAACAACCATCAAACTCAAGAGCAATACGTTTAACGATCCCAAGAATCCGCAGTCCATCATGTGGTGTGGTGGATTTGGATCCGCAGATTGGTTTCACAATTACGTTCAAGACCTGACGTTCGATGTTGGGGAAAGCAATGCGGGGGCGATTGGGTTGCAATTCTATTCGAACAATTCAGGTGCTGTTCGCAACTGCCGCTTTCAAGCGGCGGCTGGCAGCGGACATATTGGCTTGGACTTGGCGCATCGCGATATGAATGGACCATTGCTGGTCCGCAACTGTGAGATAAAGGGATTTGGCATCGGGATTTCCACTGCGAATTCGGTCAACGGGCAAACGTTTGAGCACATCACATTAGTCGGACAGCGTGAATGCGGGTTTAGCAACGCGGGCCAGACAATCAGCATCAGGGGACTTCGCAGTAAAAACGAGGTGACGGCGATCAGGTCCTACGGTTCGATGTGTTTGATCGAATCTCGCTTGTCTGGAAGCAAAGGCGCAAATCGATTACCCGCGATAGTCAATTTCAACTACGGTCGTATCTGTCTGCGTGATATCGAAACAGCTGGCTATGCAAGAGCGTTAGCGGATTTAGAGACACCCGATGCGGCGGCGAGTTTACGCGTGAAGGGGGAAGACAAACCAGGGAGTCTCGGTCCAGTGATCTCGGAGTACTTTTCCCATCCAGTTACCAGTCCTTTTCGTTCCTCATCCAGTTCGATACGGTTACCAATTCGCGAATCACCGGATCTGATCGCTGATCCGGTGGATCAGTGGGCAAACGTCAATGATTTCGGGGCAGATCCAACTGGAGAAACGGATTCTGCTGCAGCCATCCAGCGGGCCATGGACTCGGGAGCAACAACCGTTTTTTTCCCGGGCTTTTATGCTTTGAAAAGTACGATCCTGGTTCGTGGAAAGGTACGGCGTATCGTTGGTGTTGGAGCATGGGTTGACTATCGAGGAGAGGCGAAGCCGGACTTTTGCGTTCAGGAAGGTGAATCACCGCTCGTTTCTTTTGAGCATTTTTCGCACATGCATGGTGGGATTGAGATCGATACCGATCGAACGATGTTCTTTCGAAGCGCGTGCGATAGTCAGTTAACATTCACTTCCAAGTCGCATGGCAGCGATCTGTACTTTGAGGATGTCTGTACCAGTAATTTGCGATTCAAATCGCATCGCGTGTGGGCTCGCCAGTTGAACGTCGAAAACGAGGGAACGCACCTTACCAACGATGCTAGCGATGTCTGGATATTGGGGTATAAAACGGAACGTGGCGGTACCTTGGTTGATACGCGTCAAGGTGGGCGCAGCGAAGTGCTAGGTGGGTTTAGCTATACGACGACCGCTGGCAAACTGGGGCCCATGTTTCGAACCGAAGACTCTTCTGTTTTTGCATTCTTTGCAGAGGTTTGTTACAACGGCGATCCCTACCAAACGTGGATTCAAGAAATGCGACGAGGCGAGGAAAAGCGTGTAGAACGCGGCCAGGGGGATTCGCTCCCATATGCTTCGTCATGGAAGCCTTAGTTCGTGCAAGCGGATGGTCTGGGGCATCACAACCCGAAGCGTTACAGCTTGTTGCGTAATCACAACCCGACGCGTTAGCGAGGGATTCCGTGTCCCTAGCTAACGCGTTTTGAAGTTGCGCTGATTAGGCCTGAAAGGCCGACATATCCCTAGCCGTGGCTGATAAGCCACGGTGCAAAGACCAACCGAGAGGCAAGCCCTGAAGGGGCGACACATGAGAAAAGTGTGTCGGCCCTTCAGGCCTAAAAGCCTGGGAAATTGCAAACCGGTGCCTTGCGGCACCGGCAGAGGATGTGTCGAGCCTTCGGCCCTAAATCCAAAAAGCGCAACTTCAAAACTAATGCTTCGGGTTGTGATAGTACTTTGCCTTGCGGCAAAGCAACTAAAGCAACAAGCCGTTTGCGCCGTGTTTCCAAAAAGTGATTGCCATATGCTTATCGCTAATCGCTTGCCGATGGCAACGCAGGTGACGATTGGCTTACTGCTTGGAAGGATGTTGCGAAGCATTCCAAACTGTAGAAGCTACTTTGCAGAAGCGACGCCATTGGTCGGAGGTTGCGACGGTTTCGGGATACTCTAGAAACTCGATTGGATCCTGTCCGATAAGAAACGCTGCGATGACCAACGCAGTCAAACTTGCTCCCAATCGCGATTGATGATTCTCGTCAAAGCTATGCAATGCGAGGGTCGGTGACTCCGCCAATACACTTTGCCAAACGCGTCCAACGGGGATCAAAAGAGTTGATGATTGCTCAGCCATGTCTTGGTA
The DNA here is from genome assembly GCA_903920425.1 of uncultured Pirellula sp. Lineage (GTDB taxonomy): Bacteria > Planctomycetota > Planctomycetia > Pirellulales > Pirellulaceae > JBKCUI01. Next base: position 6,507 of record CAIXME010000068.1, read on the forward strand.
TATGGCCTCGGTGCGTTCCGTCTCTCCGTCGATCCCTTTGCGGCCCCATTCCGAGTAGAAAAAGACGCGTGCGCCTTTGGCCTTGGCCCGTTTTGCGAACGCAATTCCTTCTGAGGTTGAGTAGCGATACTTTCCGCTCATGCTAACTTGTTGAGCTTGAAGGACCACGATGTCCCAACGACGCGTGTTGATCTCGTTATTGCAAATGGGGTCTTGGTCGGCTGCTTCAAGAGAGCCAATAGAATAGGAATAAACGTAGACGGGGCGGTCCGGATATCGGAACTGGATAGCATTCTTAACTAGTTCCGGCAGCGAGTGAAACGAAGTATGGCTGTTGCCAAGGAACAGGATGCTTGGATCTCCTTCGCTAACCAGTTGTTCGTTGGATTGTGCTTGATCGAGGCTTGGTAAATGAGGGAGAGGATGCGCACTATTCAAACGTTGATCATCAGCGGGTTTAAGGGATAGCGTTCGTTGCCAAAAGAAGCAGAGCGAGATAAGCGAGACGGCGATACCGAGCAGTGCCAAGCGCAGCTTTGGATTGGATATCGGATGGATCATTTTTTGCGTGTGCTCCTGACGCGATGGCATAAAAAAACGGCCACTAAGAGTGGCCGTTTCTTGCTGTTCGGGACGATCTCAATTTCCAATGAAAAAATAGAGAATGGCTATTCGGATCGTTGGTGTGACAGCGTTGGTTTGGTTTACTCCAAACCCAGTAATTGCATATCGATTGGATTTTCGCCGATCCGACCTTGCTGGTCTGGAGGGCGACGACTGCCATAGTTGGGCCAACCGCCAATTTCGGCTAGCTCAGGCATTAACTCGATCAATTGCTCGCGAAGCATTGTTGCCAAGCGTGCCGCTCTCGGAGAGGACGCAACCTCACTGAGTGCGACCACCGTCTTCATGACTTTTACCATCGCCGCTCGAGTTTGGATCGGTGTGGAGAGTGATTCGTCGTGATCTACAAGTAGATTCTCGACGGGAACTTCCAGTGCTTCTTGCCACCGATACAAGTCTGTCAGGGTTAAGTCCGAATCAGGCAACTCTTGTTGCCTCAGATCACGAACATCTACTCCTGTTCGACGCGAGACCCCTCGCAAGGATATGCCTTGTTGGGATCGAACCTCTGCAATGCGATGTAACAGTCTCTTGGGATCGCACGAGTTGTTGGCCTCACGTACCGCTGGCAAACAATCTGTTGTAGATTGCGAGCACATCGGGATCGTTGCCATCAGGAACAAACCTCCTTTGATAGAACGCAGTGGAACATCATAGTGCCACGCCAAGTTTCACTGGATGTCACACCAAAGCCACACCTTTATCAAACAAAGTTGGATATCGAAAAACAAGCCCCCATACCGCAAATCCAAGAATATTTGGTTGGAATCGTCTGCGATCGAGCGGCCAACGCCTTGGACCGACTTTACTACCCACTACCCTTTTGGACTGCATTGAGATACACTCTGCTTCCTGTTCCGAGGTATCGCAAATCGAATTTTTCTATTGCGACTTGGTCCTAGGAATCATTAAGCAGAATGCCGCTGTGGCGAAATGGCAGACGCATTGGATTTAAAATCCAAGGACCCGTAAAGGGTCGTGTGGGTTCGAGTCCCACCAGCGGTACTCCTGCTTTCTATCGACAATCATTTATTCGTATTAGTCTGTCGGGTTGTCCTTTGCTTTTGGGCAGCGTTACTCTCTTAATTGCTTCGCTTTAGTGGTTGTTTTTGAGTGGTTGTTTTTGACAACGGATATCTCAGATGATCACGGATAATATCAGGTGGCGGGCAGCTGTTGTTGGTGTACCGGCTTCAGCCGGATGGAGCTGTTAAACATTATCATCCGGCTGAGGCCGCCTAAAGGCGGTACACCAACAACCGCCGCCTAAAGGCGGTACACCAACTTAGGTCCCTCAGAAGCACGGTATGCCTGCTGTTCGATGGAACAACTGTGCCGACTTTAACGATGAACCAAGCCGAATCGTATTGTATGGTCGCAGGGCTTGAAGGCGGTCGATCAAGACATAGCCTGCTCGATGCCATGGATGGCGGACGCAATGCAGGCTTTCGTTTGACTTCGATAAGGGATGATCGATGCGACGCACTCAATCTAACGCTAGCATATTATTGACGCTGTCAATATTGGTCATTGCTTCTGGCTGCCGTTGTCCTAACTGGTGGGCATACCGGTCGCTTCGGTGCGTACCTGAATCGGCTGACGCGTCCGGGCATACGTATTGGAGTACTTGCGGTGAGGATTCCTCTCGCAAAACGACGGAAGTCAGCGGGCCAAAGAGGCTGTCTTCGGAAGAGCACTTTGGAGACGAGCGAGCGAGCCAAGCTGGTATTGAGCCAGCTTCGGATAGGCCATCTGTGAAAGCCATCCCGGTCAGTGGCGGTTCTGTCGAAGGTGGCTCGGTCAATGCTGGTTCTGCCAACAGTGGTTCTGGCAACGGTGGTTCAGAAACCATTGCGGCGGCGCCGACCATACGGCTAGCATCGCACTTGGTCGCCAACAAACCTTTGCATTCGTTGCAAGATCCATTGCGATTGCCGACGGAATTGCCCGGTGCCGAAACGCCGCCGTTGACTTTACCGCGAGTCAATGCGGATGGAACTCGCGTCGATTCAGAAGGTCAAAAAGCAAATATTCTGAATCTGTTCCCCGAATTGCCACCCATGGTCAACGAGCCAGACGCTTTGCCGGATGATTCGCGAGCCGAGATGGGGCTCGAGGAATTGCATCGCATGGCTCGTGAGAATCATCCTGGGTTGCGTGCCGCTGCAGCAAGTGTGGAAGCGGCGCGCGGTCTCATGATTCAAGTGGGATTACCACCCAATCCGAATGTCGGTTACGAAGGTGACACTGTTCGAACGGCCAACACCCCTGGCTATCACGGTGCGTACTTCCAGCAAACTTTTATCACGGCTCAAAAACTAGGTTTGGCGGCACAGGCTGCCGCAGTCGATTACGCCAATGCTCAAGTTGCTCAAAGAAAGACTTGGGTTTCGCTTCAATCGTCGATACGTCGAGCTTACTTTGACGTGCTTGCGGCTAGAAAACGCGTTGTGCTGGCTCGAGCTTTATCTGAGCTATCGGAACAAGCGTATCGAGCTCAGATCAAATTGGTGGTGGCCGGCGAAGCAGCGCCTTACGAACCATTGCAGTTGCGAGTTCTCACGACGCAAGCGAGGGCGTCCCTCGTTCGAGCACAACAGGAATCCATCGCAGCGTGGCGAACGCTTGCGGCAACGGTAGCTGTTCCTGCACTTGAGGCTGCACCGCTCGAAGGAAGGATCGATTGCAACGTTCCCAACATCCTCTACGAGTCCGCACTCGCTCAAATGACCTCGGTCCATACGGATTTGCGAACGGCGGAAAATTTGATTTCGAAAAACAGGACCTTGGTCACGCTCGCGGATCGAAAGCCTATACCGGATGTGAACGTAGGGCTCGTTCTGCAGCGGGATTATACCTTTCAGCCAGGAACGAACACATACAATTTGACCGTTGGTGGTGCCCTCCCAACCTGGGATCGAAATCAAGGTAGTCGTATTGCTGCCCGAGCGGAACTCGTTCGAGCCACGCAACTGGTGACCGATACAGAAAATCAACTCATCGTCAAATTGGCGTCGACCTATGGTACCTATAAATCCAATCGCCTGCTTGCCGACTCGTTCCGTTCGGACGCCTTGGGTGATCAGGTGCGAGCGTACCGAGGCATCTACCAGCGGTACCTGACCGACCCGACAGGCATCAGCTTCAATGATGTCATCGTGGCGCAACAAACGGTAGCTGGCGTTTTGAACCAGTACATCGATATCTTGCAACAGCAATGGCAGAGCACAGTCGATTTAGGCGAATTGCTGCAGGTCGACGATCTGTTCTTGATGGGGGACGCCGTCGAGGTCGCTGAAATTCCTGCAATCTAATGGGTAGCCACGATATGCGGGCCTCTTGAATCCTGGCGCCAGCACGACTGGCCGAAAAAAGTGATTGGGATAAACTGGTGGGTTCTGTAGTGAGTTTCTTCTAGTTTTTCCTATTTCCCGTCAAAGACTACCCATGGGTGCAGCTAAGACCGCCATTTCCCCGACCCGCGCCGAAAACTATCCTGAATGGTATCAACAGGTCATCAAGGGTGCTGATCTAGCTGAAAATTCGGATGTTCGAGGCTGCATGGTGATCAAGCCATGGGGCTATGCGATCTGGGAAAACATGCAACGCGTCTTGGACCAGATGTTCAAGGATACGGGGCACCAGAACGCCTATTTCCCTTTGTTTATTCCGATGAGCTTCCTCGAAAAAGAGGCGCAGCACGTCGAGGGGTTCGCAAAAGAGTGCGCCGTGGTCACGCACCACCGACTTGAGCCAGACGGAAAAGGGGGCTTGCGTCCCGCTGGACCGCTTGAGGAGCCGCTCATCGTTCGGCCCACGAGCGAGACCATCATCGGTGCGACGTATGCTCGCTGGGTCCAGTCCTATCGCGACCTGCCCATCCTGATCAATCAATGGGCCAACGTGGTGCGGTGGGAAATGCGCACGCGTCTATTCTTGCGTACGGCGGAGTTCCTTTGGCAAGAAGGGCATACCGTTCACGCCACAGCGGAAGAAGCGATGGAAGAGACGCGAAAAATGCTTCACGTCTATGCAGACTTCGTAGAGAACTACATGGCCGTTCCGGTGATCAAGGGGGAAAAGACTGCAGGCGAGCGTTTTCCAGGTGCAGACATGACCCTCTCCATTGAAGCGATGATGCAAGACCGCAAGGCGCTGCAAGCCGGTACCTCGCACTTCCTCGGTCAAAACTTTTCCAAAGCCCAAGAAATCAAATTCCAGGACAAAGACGGTGAGGTCCGCTACGCATGGACGACATCGTGGGGTGTTTCAACGCGACTCGTTGGCGCTTTGATCATGACCCACTCCGATGACGACGGTCTCGTTTTGCCGCCTCGATTGGCACCCGCCCAAGTGGTCATCATCCCTATCTACCGCGATGATGCTCAACGGGCCGAGGTTCTCGAATATTGCAAGACACTCAAGCAAGAGTTGGGCTCGCAAATCTACTCAGACCAAAAAGTACGCGTCGAGATCGATGATCGCGATATGCGAGGCGGTGACAAGAAATGGTACCACGTCAAACGAGGTGTGCCTGTCCGCATCGATATCGGCCCCAAGGACATCGCTGCTGGCGGCGCATTTGTCGGACGCAGAGATACCAATCAAAGCCAATCGATGCAACGCTCTGACTTGGTGGGGGGCATCACTGGAATTCTTAAAGAGATTCAAGATAACTTGTTCCAGCGTGCTCTCGCCATGCAAAAAGCAAACACGGTGGAACTGCAAAACGAAGCTGAATTCAGAAGCTTCTTCCAACCCGACGATGAGCAAGGTCGTTCGAGCGGCGGTGGATTCGCCAAGTGTTGGTTCGCAAGCGAATCGGAAGTCCAACCGCTTCTCGACGAACTCAAGGTTACGATCCGATGCATCCCACTTGAGAGCGACTCTGGTGATGCGAGCTCCGGTGAAGGCACTTGTTTCTTGACTGGCAAGCCGACGAAGACACGAGCGATTTTCGCGAAATCGTACTGATTTGTTCGATGCACACGCGTGTGATTACGCAGTCGTAGAAATACGCTGCATAATCTTCGATTGTTAGTTGTCGAACTCAAAGGTATCTGCATCTGCGCGTGTCCCCATGGAGCTCCATGCACGCGTTTCGATCGAATCGGAAATCGTTTGAACATGGCCGTCCGCAAAGACGGCCTGAATCAATCCTGTGTGGCGTGAGCTGAATCCCAACTCGATGTCTTCGATAAAGACATTAGATCCTCGCATCCAGGAATTGATGGGGATAGCCGTCGAGCCCAATGTCTCGGACATCTCGCTTTCGCCAATACCTGGGGAGCCGATGTACCAGTGGTCGATGATCTGTGGATTGCGATTGTGATCGGGGCCGGAAACGCCGGGCAAGAATAGGGATTCGGCGACTAGGATGGTGTTCGACATGCCATCGATGAAGTCGCGATCGCGAGTGCGGCTGTTGGTGTACAACGTTCCATCTTGGATCAAACCGTTGATCAACGGCCCTGGTCCTGTTTCGTTTCGAACTGTACCCGAAGCGCACCCGAGGTAGGTGCAGGTCGCTCTGTCCTCGACGATCTGATCATAAAAATCGGGGGCCGCTGACGATGGGCATCGAAAGTTCGGTATCTGTGTTTTGAGCGCTTGGATGTTTCCCGCGTGCGAATCCCAGGCTTGATCAGGATCGATCGAATAGTACAAAGTCATTTGTTCCATGTAGGGAAGCAGTTGTCCGCTCCAAAAAAGTCGTTGGTAGTCGGGTAGTCCCTTCTTTGAGATGAGGCAGCCGGCAGGCAAGGTCCGCATTGCGATCATGTGATTGGCTGATGCGATTCCCATTTGGCGAAGATTGTTCGCGCATTGCATGCGTCGGGCAGCTTCGCGAGCCGCTTGAACCGCTGGCAGGGTTAGTCCTACGACCACGCCGATGATCGCGATAACGACCAATAACTCCACCAAGGTAAAAGCGTTAGAACGTTTCTTGCGCTGCGATACCGAGCGTGAGAATCGTGTCATTTTCATTTTGCGGATTCGTTTAGACGATGCAGGATCAGTGGATTGCGTACGGACTCATGCAACCAAGTTTAGCGATTACCGTATCTGACTGTCTGTTTTGCATCCCAATTTTCTAAGAAATCGCCTCGCTAGCCAAAGGCAGTCGCGTCGAAGACTGAGTCGATTGCCACGAAATGCGTACTCAATCCGTGAGTATTTGCGATGATGCGATACGATCCTAGGCCGGTGTTGGCTGTGACGATTTGGATTCGTGCCGACTGAGCCAAGTGCTAATGGAACCAGCTATTCCGAACGCTGCAAGAATGTAGAGTGCACCGTAGGTTGGTACCAAAAATCGGCCGCCGACACTGTAGAAGCACATCACCCAAAACGTATTGATCGCCAAAGGTATGGTAAGGCAATAGAATGCCAGCAGGTAATTCCGCCACAGCCACCAGCAGCCCACGATGGCCAACAGCTTCAGCATCAACGCTTTGCCATGGTAGGGATTCCATTCGGTGATCACACGATTGAGGAACAGGCTCGGCAGCGAGGCGGAGTGCGTGCGAGCCCACGTCCATACTTCATGTGAAGCAGAACGGCTTAGTTGCTTTTCCAATTCGAGAACCGATGCTGCATCGTCCCGATTCGGAGTGCTCGATTCGAGC
>CAIXME010000069.1 GCA_903920425.1 uncultured Pirellula sp.
CGCATACCTGCCGCGACGCCATTGATCGTGAGCCGGGTCAGATACCGGAGTTCCTCGGTCTGCTGCTCGGTTAGCTTCTGCTGGCGACACCGACGGAGAAGCTCGACTTGCGTCAAATTCAGCGGATCAATGAATCGATTTCGAACACGAATCGATTCCTTTAACCATGGCGTGCTATCCAGCAATTCGTTCCTACCGGTTAACTGCAATACCACATCACATGCGGATCGGTATTCTTCTGCAATCATATCTGCGATCGGCTTGAGCGCGGGCAGCCCAGCGGCAAGATCTGCATAGTGGGACGCGATTTGCATATCGGATTTGGCAAGAGCCAATTCAGCATTATCGACAAGAGCGTGAAAGAATGTCCAATCGCGGTACATCGATTTGAGCAAGGAACACTGCTCGGGTGAGTCGAGAAGCGGTTTGAGTGCAGCCCCCATTCCGTACCACGCGGGCAACAAGCATCGCGACTGTGTCCAAGAGAACACCCAAGGAATAGCCCGCAGATCGCTTAGCCCTCCACCGGGATTACGCCGCGATGGTCGCGAACCGATCGGCAACTGTTCTATATCGGTGATCGGCGTGACGCATCGAAAGAATTCCACAAAACCGGGCTGCTCAAGCAGTTGACGGTACTGAACAAACGAGTTGGCTGAGATACGATCCATCATGCTCAACCATTCATCTGATGGCGGTTTCGTCGGTTGGCCCGCGGCGAGTAACGAGGACCAAATGACCTGCTCCAGATGGCGATGCGCGATCGCGGGGTCATCATAGCGCTCGGCGAGCACCTCGCCCTGTTCGGTCAATCGCATCGATCCGCTAAACGAACCCGTGGGAAGAGACATGATGCTCCGAGCTGCTGGCCCTCCACCACGTCCTAACGATCCACCGCGTCCGTGAAAGAAGGTGAGCTTCACATCGTACTGTTCCGCCACTTGGACCAGCGATTTCTGAGCCTGATACAGCGACCAACAAGCGGTCAAATAGCCTCCGTCTTTGGTGCTGTCGGAGTAGCCGAGCATAATGATTTGGTTGTTGTTCTGCCTTCGCAAATACTCTCGATATGCTGGAATCTGTAACATACCCGACAAAATATCGGGGCCTCGTTTCAAGTCATCAATCGTCTCCAGCAAAGGTGCGATGGGCATACCTATTGATCCGTCCAAAGTGCTGGCCGATGCGGTTTGGTTGCAAAGCCATAGCACCGTCAATACATCACTCGGGGCGGCAGCCATACTAATCACATGCGCACCGAAGGCGGAGTTTGTATAAGTCGCGTTCACTTCATGCAACATGTGGAACATCGATAGCACCTCGTTCGCCATCGCATCGGATTCGCCCTCCTGGGTATCGAGCAACAGCTTCGTGTCGAGAGTGCTTTCCAAAAAGCGAACCCGATTGGCATCACTCATCGATTTCCAACTTTCGCAATGTCCGTTCCTCTTGAGAAGCAAGTCCATGACATCGCTATACACCTTTGCGTTCTGGCGAACATCCAGTCTGGCCAAGTGAAAACCGAACGTTGCGATTTGGACAAGCCAATCTCGAACCCCGCTGATGCCGCTCTTTCCTGCTGGCGTCGCGTCGAGAGCGTCGGCGAGAATTTCCACATCTCTATGAAGCTCCTCCGCCGAACGGTACGCTCCACTGGGGGCGGCCAGAGCCATTCCATCCTTAGCTTGCTTGCCGAAAAGCACTTGCTGAGATTGTTCTAGTCGCCATCTGACCGCCGCGAGCCATCGACGGCACAATTCACCGGGTGGCAATTTCGCCAACAAGATTTTCAATTCCGGATGCTGCATTTCAGCACTGGAAATTGCAGCGTCAAGTTTACCTGACAACTTGACCTGGCGTTCCGAAAGACTCAATGTGTTAAACCATTTGTCGCAGGTCTTCAAATGAAAGGCGATCGCCTCACGTCGCAACCATGTAATGGTCTCTCGGGTCACATCGGCCGTCACACCGGGATGTCCGTCGCGATCTCCACCAATCCACGAACCAAAGGTCAAATACGGTCGATTCAACCGGACCGTTTCACCATAGTTCTCCCTGATCCCACGCCGAAACTCATCGGTCAATAACGGTATTTCATCCCAAAGAATCGGCTTGATCGAGAGCCCCCGTGAAACTTCTTGCATTACCGTTGGTCGCCAAGGGCGAATGAAGTCGGTTTGCCATAGCTTCGCGATCTCGACACGAATCTCCTGCTCAATTCGATCTCGCTGCTCAGGATACGGATCATGATCCAAGATGGCCAGTAGACCGCGTATGGTGGTCAATTTACTGCGAACCGATCGTCGCTTCGCATCGGTAGGATGAGCGGTAAAGACGAGCTCAATATGTAGCCCATCGATCAAGCTCTGTATTTCTTCGGCGGTCTTTCCTGACTGGCGCAGCTGCAGAAGGGCGTCTCGGATGGATTCGTTGCGAGGCTTGGGATATACGCCGCGAGCACGGTCGCCGAGCACGCGCACACGGCGACGATCCTCTACCATGTTCAGCAAATCCAAGAACACCGTAAAGACACGAGTCGTGATGAACAGTTGCTCAACACTCAAACTCGCAATCCGTTCGGTCATCCGTTGCTCGGAATTTTCGACGCCCGTTCTACGGTCCCATGCTAATTTCCGCAGTTCTTCAACAACCTGAAATGCGGACTCTCCCTCGAGTTCCCGTATGGTTTCACCTAGGATCGCTCCCAAATAACGGATTTCGCTGCGCAGTTCAGGGGTCTTCGGTTGTTCCACTTTAGCACTGTTGGTTAAAGGAAGTTTGTTGGGTTCGGGCAAACCTATGCCGCAACCATTCTAGCGAGATAACAACGCAAGTGCCGCCTAATAGCCCCATTGCTGGTCGATCGTTTTGCATCAGACTGATTGGCAATGCGTCCTAAGCACCATCCATTTCTCGCCAAGTGCCCTTTTCTTGAAGCAAATAGAACTTGTCGGATTCTATGGCCATCAATTGCAACCAGCCGCCCCCTACCAAATTTGCGACCAACTCATGCTTGGCAACAACGCGATCAATCATTGGGCGCGGAGCAGCAATCACGACTTGCAATCGTTGTGGTGGGTGTTGGTACGATTGCCCGGTGTGCAATGATTGCCATGGCAAACCGGTCATCAAATCTCCGCCATTTCCGGACAGGATCCCGAAGCCACCCACGACGTTATGCACCGTTTTGTTTCCGCTGCCAAAGTGTCCATTGTCCACGGTCGAGGCATAGTACTGGAGGTTGATCCAGTTCGCTACGATCATCGGCGCGGTCATGATCGTTTCCAGAACTTTCCCACCTTCGTCTTGCGTGTAATCGTAGCTATGGAGGAACGCACGGGCGTGAAGTGCGCTCCTCTTCGTCATCCATCGCGGCGCGACGATGAAAGCTGCGTTTCCAGCAAGCCCCCATTCCGGTCTCACTTCGGACCAATCGTGAGCTCGCTTCATCAAGTGCTGCAATGAACTGCTCGTCACGATGGGCATTCGTTCGATTTGTGTTTGCTTGGTCGCCGCATCGCAACTGTTTTTCAACTCCTGCAACGCGCCGAGTAAGCCGACAGGTACTGTATCAATGTCAAAAAACGTGATCTGATCCGTCGTGGTATTGTGTAATGCACC
>CAIXME010000070.1 GCA_903920425.1 uncultured Pirellula sp.
GTGCACAAAATACAAAGGCGCGATATGCGTATGCTGCATTCTGGAAAGCAGCCTCGACTCTCTCATGTCTCGTGGGGACACCTTCACCACAAGCAGCCGGCAACCTAACTGGTCTTCTTTGGCCAGAAAAACTCTCCCAAGCGCTCCCCGACCAAGCTCACGAAACAATCGCAATGGACCAATCGTTTCCCCTTCCTCTGGCATTCGCGATGCTTTGGCAGTTGGGTGCACCAACTGATGACACAGAAGTATGGAATGAATCTCTTTACTCCATTGGGGGAACCTCGATACCAGTTCCGATTCACCTACCACTTCACCAAATTCCTCCCTCAAGCAAACCTCTTCGTAGATTATCTTGATGGCCTCTTCTGGGCGACTGCTAAGCACGGGATTAGATGCGAGGAACGACTCCGCGAGTGGCCGCGTTCCCGCTCGCCATTGCTCCCGCATCGCGTCCACCAACTGATCTGCTGGCGACGCGTCGGACGCGTCGGACGGGACGGCATGGGTGCGATAGGAATTTCCCGATGGCATAGGTGAATTCATTTTGAATTCGAAGGATCGCTTCGCTCCGATTCAGCAAGCTGCCCCGCCAATGTCTGCTCGTATCGCTCGTTCAATTCGTAAAGAACGCGTCGCACACTTCCAGGATGCAGCCCCGTTCGCTCGCTGATCTCGGATATCTTTAGTCCTTGTCGCTTGAGTTCCAAAAGCGTCCGGTGCTGTGCGGGACAAAGACTCAATAGATTCGCCCATAATTCACCCGACATCACCTCCTGGCTTGCCGTAGCACCAGCAGGTACAGCCACCTCGTCCTCGTTTAGCAACCGCCGCACATTGTTCGCATTGGCATTCTGGCGAACGCGATCTATTAACCGATTCCTCGCAATTCGAATGAGGAAAGCCTGCAGCTGCTCCTTGGTTTGGAACTGCCATTGGGATTCGTGAAAACCAACAATCACATCCATCCAAATAGATTGGACGATATCGATGGAATCGAACTTGGAACGTTGTGACGCATTCAGCTGGCGACGTACCACCAACCGCAAATAGGGCTCGTACATTCGAACAAGCTCCGTCGCCGCAGAGTCATCGCCCGCTCTCAACCGTTCGACCAGTGTATCAATCGAGGATTCGGACATGAGGATTCCCATCGCCGCGGAAAGTTGCAAGCTCTGGATGCACTCCGACCAGCAACAACTCGTTGACATCACACCCGCGTGCCTGACGCTTTCGACTTTGAACGACTCCCTCGAACACAGCTACTGCCATGGAAACACCAGCAACGACCCAAAGCCCGTAAACCGCACCTGAATACGTTACCCAAACGCTTTCCGATTCATATCCGTCGCCCGAAACGGCTGACGATTTGCCCTCGGGCATCTCCGTGGCTGCTGGCCAAATCATCTCGACAAACGAGAAGGCTGCCTCTCGATTCCTTGATTCTCCAAACGCCCTGGTTTCCTTGCTATGATCACTTCGCAGATCCACGACGCCACGCATCCCGTGGTTTGCAACCTGTATCCCTTGTTTTTTCAAGTTGACTGTCGACGTGGAGAGATTGGAACCAAATACATCTCTCGATTCGACCAGACTACTATCTTGACGAACTCCAAACGCTTGCGAACGATCTGCCCACTCGTTCGCATGCCCACCGTTTATCGCCACGCCTGCTTCGCCACCTA
>CAIXME010000071.1 GCA_903920425.1 uncultured Pirellula sp.
GTATGGGTTTCGAGGGTCATTGGGGGCGATGGTTTGGATGCCGGCACCGTAGTAGCTGTGATCTTTGCGTTTGTCGACAACTTGGAATGGCCCAGCTTGTGGTGCAGGGTCGGATCCAAAGGAGACTGGGTAGCGGCTTGCATACAAGTCACCGAGGAAGATCGTAAGCTCGCCGCGTGTCAGGTCGATTTCAGCACGAAACGGACCTGGGACAACTTTGAGCAACGCGCCGTTGGGTAGGCTCGTGCGAGGATCGATAGCATTGATCTTGGCGATGATTTCGCCCGGCACTTTATACTTCTTGCTCAGAGCGTCGAGAGAATCGCTTGGTGCGACAACGTAGGCGGTGTCCAGGAAATGGCGACGAGAGTAGACGACTTCACGAGCCAGTGCATCGAGTAAGTCCAGCATGTCTAGACGTTGATCGGTGGTGAGTTCACTTGCATTGTAGAAGACAGAAAGAGTTGCGAGAGCTTCTTTCAGGTTTCCGCGATCGATCTGCTCCATGGCGAGCGATTTCGCGTTCTCGTATGACTTGCTTGCTGAAGTTGATTTGATAGACGAGTTGCTACCGCTGGCGTTGTCGGCAGCGAAGTCGTTCGCGCTCGGTGGCAAGTCGAATGGTTGTAGAGGCTTGACGTCATTGGTAGCGGGCGAAGTGCTGGATGTCAGCGATGCTGGAACCGATGGGTTGGATGAGTTGATGCTGAAGCTTGGATTGTTTGAAGAGATCGGGGCATTAGCAGCTGGATCTTCAAGTTCCAAGGCGTCAACGGACTTCGGTAACGCCGGGATTTCGACCGGGTTTTGCATCGGCGGGAGCGGTGACAACGTGGATGGAGTTGTGGAACCTGCTGCTGCTGGGCTTGGTGTGTTTGAGAATGGCGATGGTGTAGGGGTGCCGTTGTTTGGTTGCGATGGCAATGTAAGAGGTGCCAGCGGGGGCATTGGTAAGCCCGGCGTGTTCGACGCCTCAGGTGTCGTCGGGAGGGTTGGCTGTGGCGATGCTACTGCGGGGGCTGCGAAAGGAGATGAGCCGAAACCAGCTGGTGGCGTGCTGTTGAAGCTTTCGAAGCCGTTGGAAGCACTTGGGCTGGTTGTCGATACGAAAGGGCCTGTCGGACCAGCCATATCTGCAGGATTATCCAGTCCTAGGAGCTGTGCCTCCAGTTCCGGTTTTAACTGCGAATCGGTTCCGTTAAGAGCCTTGTAGCCGCCGTATAAAACGAACAGCAACAATACTACGACGATAGCGGTTTTGATTGTTTGCACCGCGGTCCTCCCTGACCGAATGTCCCATTGGAATTCTTCTCAACAAGCTCCAAGCATTGCATGCGTAACATGCCCGCCTAAGAAAGCTCTACCCTGTTGGGCACTTGGGATGCTAGAAATAGTCACTCGGGCAAGTCAATCTCAATTACGCCGTCATTTTCCTGTATTTTGTAGGTATTCAGCATCCGTTTGCAGGTAGGGGCATGGTTCCCCGTGGCCAATTCGTATTGCCAGCCGTGCCAAGGGCAAACGACGGTGCCGTCCATCAATTTCCCCTTTGCCAAGGGGCCCCCTTGGTGCATGCAGATGCCGTCGATTGCGTACAGTGTGCCTTGATGTCGATACACGGCGATCACATCTTGGCCGCTGACGACTTCGGCCGATTTGCCTTCGGGCAGTTCATGGGTTTCACAAACGCGTTTCCATGCCATCCTGGGGTGGTACCTTGTTTATTTATTTGGTTGGATAAAGAAGCTTCCCTCTACGAAAATGGCAAATTGTATTACAATCTGCCGTTCCTAGGTAACCAACAAGTATTTTCGTGAGCCTCAGGGAGCTATTCACGATGTGTCTTTCAAAGTTTTTTGCGGGATTTCGCTCCCCTGTTCTTGCAGCCATTATTGGCGTGCTTTTCATTTCGGCTAATGGAGTTGCGGACGATAAAATGCCAACCAAGATCGGGTCGGTCGAAGGAATCAATGAATACATCCTCGACAATGGACTCAAGGTATTGCTGTTTGCGGACAAGAGTCAGCCGAAGGTGACCGTCAACTGTACGATCTTCGTCGGTTCTCGCCACGAGGGGTACGGGGAGACAGGTATGGCTCACTTGCTCGAGCACATGCTTTTCAAAGGAACCGACCTGCATCCAAAGATTCCTGAGCTGCTTCGTGATCGCGGCGCATCTTTTAACGGTACGACTTGGTTGGACCGCACAAATTACTACGAAACGTTGACGGCATCCGATGATAACTTGGAGTTTGCCATCCGGTTGGAAGCGGACCGCATGGTGAATAGCAAGATTCTGAACGAGGATCTTCAGAAAGAGTTTACCGTCGTTCGCAGCGAGTTCGAGCGAGGCGAAAACAACCCCGGCCGTGTTTTACAACAACGGATGTTTTCAGCCGCATATCAATGGCACAATTATGGTAACTCCACGATCGGGAATCGAAGCGACATCGAGCGTGTACCCATCGATAACCTGCGCGCTTTTTATCGCAAGTTTTATCGTCCTGACAATGCCATGCTGGTCATCGCTGGCAGCTTTGATGAAAAGAAGGCACTTGCTCTCACGCAAAAATATTTTGGAGTGCTAGAAAAGCCCAAAACCCCGCTAAACCAAACGTACACCGTTGAGCCTCCTCAAGACGGCGACCGGATTACTATCGTTCGACGCGTTGCGGATTCGCAAATGGTTGGCGCGACATACCACGTTCCGGCCGGTGCAGATCCCGAATTCGCTGCAGTGGATTTGCTGGCTAACATTTTGACGGACCAGCCTAGCGGACGACTTTATAAATCGATGATCGAGACCAAAAAAGCGACAGGAGTTTTTGGTGGCGCGTTTGGGTTGCACGACCCAGGTGCGATCTTTTTCATGGCCCAAGTCCCCAAAGACAAGTCGATCGACGAAGCTCGCGATGCGATGGTCGAAACGCTCGAAGGGCTTGCTGATAGTCCGATCACCACCGAAGAAGTGGAGCGGGCCAAGCGACAACTA